>JAHFDH010000033.1 GCA_023249055.1 Candidatus Methylomirabilota bacterium | reverse complement strand
GTCCCGACGACGCGCTTGCGTGTATCGTTTATGGACCTCCTGCAGTTCCTGTGCACGAATATCGTGAGTGATGGCGCACCCATAGCTGTGCAGGCGGTGACCGGTGGAACGATGCCGGGCCTTCAGGTCAATGGCGAGACGAGTCGAGGAAAACGTGGGATGAAAATCGGTGTAGCCGAGCTCATCGAGGAGGTCTTCCATGAGCTGTGCCAAGGCGAGCAACTTCTCTTTATTCGATCCAGCCAGGATCTTCAGGCCGATCGCCTCAGGAGACGATTTCACTGTAGCCCTTGGCTGTTTTGGCGCCACCCTTGACAACCCTCCTCACATAACAAATTCCCAGCAGGTAAGCTTTTACTATTTTTTTAACATGAGGAGCCTCAAAGGTCAAGCGGGAAGTTGTTTTGTTGGTATACGGTGGCTTAGAATTATCTCGGATTGACAATGGCGAAGTGATCATAGTATGTATTGAAGGTCCGAATCGAGGGAGATAAGCGTAGATACTACATGAGGTATATTGTATAAGTGACGGCAATAGCAACATTATTAGAAATATGGTTGAGTATATGATAAAGGTTCGAGTACGATGTTTTGCGGCGATTCGTGAAATTGTTGGGGTGAGTGAGCTGTTTGTTGAGTTGCCTGAGGGGAGCACGCTAATGCAACTCATACACCTGCTTCACGGACAGTTTCCGCAATTGCAGGCGCTGACCGGATCAGTCCTGTTTTCAGTCAACCGGGAGTATGCGTCTCCTGATACACGGTTGGCGGGGGGGGATGAGGTTGCATTCATCCCCCCTGTCAGTGGAGGAGCCGATGCTTGACATCACCGATCAGCAACTTTCGCTCGAGCCGCTTGTAAATGCTGTAAAACGGTCGAGCTCAGGGGCCGTCGCAACCTTCCTGGGTGTGGTGCGCGAACAGACGCGGGGCCGGCAGGTCCGTTACCTGGAGTACGACGCGTACCGGGAGATGGCGATTCTCAAGATGCGCGGGATAACCGATGAGATCCGCGGGAAGTGGAGGGTGGACGAGATCGCCATGGTGCACAGGGTCGGCCGTCTACAGATCGGGGAGGCGAGCGTCGCCATTGCCGTGTCTGCGCCTCACCGCCGGGAGGCGCTCGCCGCCTGCGCCTATGCCATCGATCGCCTGAAGGAGATGGTGCCGATCTGGAAGAAGGAGGTCTGGACGGACGGCGAGGAGTGGGTCGGCCCGGGCCGGTGCGAGCACCACTGACTGAAGATGCCGAAGGCCGCGTCAGACCCGATACTCTTCCGCGTCGATAATGCGTGTGGCGATGGCCCTCCGCAGGCGAGTGGTGTTCACAGGCGTGTATCGGGTCAACTTCTTCAGGGCGCTGAGCTGGGTCCGGAGGGTATCCCCCTCCTCCATCGCGGCTAATCCCTCTCTGGCCAACAACTCGATTCGGGCGAAGGCGTCGTTGATGTAGACCTTGACCATATCGGATTTCGATTCCGCTGCGCCCTCCCCATCCCGTTCTACCGACTTCAAAGCCCGGAGCAATGCACTCTCCATGGCAAACAGCTCAATCGTGAGATCGCTCAGTACCACGAGGATCTCCTGCTCATCCTGAAGCCGCTCGCGATACTTCTGGACGGCGGCTCCGGAGATCATCAACGCGATCTTCTTTGCTGCTTGCAACAGCCGGATCTGCTCGCCGAGGTGGCCCGCGGGCGCCTCTTCCTGGCTGCTGCGGTAGCTCAGCAGGTCGGCCAGCGCCTTCTGGGTCGCGGTAAAGAGCGGCAGGCGTCCCTGCAGTGCCCGCCGGAAGAGCGTTGCCGGTATCAACAGCCGGTTGATCTCGTTCGTTCCCTCGAACAGCCGGTTGATCCTCGCGTCTCGATAGATCCGCTCGGCCGGAAAATCCGCAATGTAGCCGTAGCCGCCGAAAATCTGGACGGTTTCGTCGGCCACGTAGTCCAGGGCCTCAGAGGCGTAGATCTTGTTTATTGAGCACTCAACGGCGTACTCCTCAACCCTCTTGGCGGTCTCGAGTCCGGCCTGTTCGTCCTCCTGGTCGATGCCTGATGCGAGCCGTTCGATCAGGGCGGCAGTCCGGTAGACCATCGATTCGGCCACATAGGTCCGAATCGCCATCTCAGCGAGCTTCTTCTGGATCAGGCCGAACGAGGCGATCGGCTGTCCGAATTGAGTTCGCTGCTTCGCGTATCGAACCGACTCGCGCAGGGCCAGCTTGCACAGGCCGACACAGCCTGCTCCGAGCTTGAGCCGGCCGATGTTTAACAGGTCAAAGGCGACCTTGTGGCCTTTGCCGATCTCATAGAGCAGATTCTCCACCGGGACCCTGGCATTCTCCAGGACTACGCTTCGGGTAGAGGTTCCCTTGATCCCCATCTTTTTCTCTTCCGGTCCAAGGGTGACGCCCGGTGTATCCTTGTCGATGATAAACGCGGTGAACTTCTCGCCGTCCACCTTGGCGTACGTGATATACAAATCGGCAAACCCCGCGTTTGTGATGAACTGTTTCGTCCCATTCAAGGTATAGAACGTTGCGTCAGACGAGAGAACTGCCTTGGTCTTGGCGCTGAGGGCATCGGAGCCTGAGCCCGGCTCTGTCAGGGCGTAGGAGCCGATCTTCGCCCCGGTAGCAAGCAGGGGCAGATAGCGGGCCTTCTGTTCGGCATTGCCGAACCAGGCGATCGGCAGCGACCCGATACCGGAGTGGTCCAACAGCGAGATGGCGAACGACCCGGCCTCAGTCATCTGTTCGGCAATGACCGTAGAGGTGATCAGATCGAGCCCCAGGCCCCCATACTTGGTCGGGATGTCTACCGACAACAGCCCCAGCTCTCCCGCTTTTCTGATGAGCGTCAGCGTCAGGTCCCAATCCTGATGCTCGATCCGTTCTGCCTTGGGCTTGATCTCGGCCTCGATGAATTCATGGGTCAGCTTTCGCATCATTCGCTGTTCCTCGCTCAGATCTTCAGGTGTGAAAACATCCAGAGCCGATGTATCCCGAATGAGAAAGCTGCCGCCTGCGACGAACTCATCATGTGTCGTAGTCATCGAGTCCTCCTCTACACCCGCTCAAATATGCCGGCTGCGCCCATCCCTCCGCCGATGCACATGGTGACCATCCCGTAGCGGGCTGTTCGCCGCTGCATCTCATACAGCAGCGTCGCCGTCAGTTTCGCACCGCTGCAGCCGAGGGGGTGACCAAGGGCGATGGCGCCGCCGTTGACGTTCACTCGCTCCAGGGGCAGGTGCAGTTCGTGAATGACGGCAAGCGCCTGGGCCGCGAACGCCTCGTTCAACTCGATCAGATCGATCTGATCGAGGGTGAGGCCTGCGAGCTTGAGCGCCCTGGGAATCGCCTCGACCGGTCCGATTCCCATGAGATCCGGTGGAACGCCCGCGACGGCGAATGCGCGGAATAGCACGAGCGGTTTCAGATTCAACTGCCGCGCTTTTTCTCGCGACATCACCAACACCGCGGCCGCGCCGTCGCTGGTCTGGGACGAATTGCCGGCGGTGATGGTCCCGCTCTTGTGAAAGACCGGCGGAAGCTTGGCCAGCGCCTGGGCTGAGGTGTCGAATCGAACGCCTTCGTCGGTGTCGAAGACGACCTCGGCGGCCGCGATGTGCGGCGTAGCCTCCATCCGAAATCTGTTCTTTACTACGGTCAGCGGAACGATCTCGTCCTTGAATCGCCCCTCCCGGATGGCGGCTGCCGCCTTGAGGTGGCTCTGGAGCGCGAAGTCGTCCTGCGCCTCTCGACTGACCTTGTAGGCCCGAACGAGGTTCTCGGCGCTATTGCCCATTGAGATATAGACGGCGGGATAGTGTTCGGCCAGGTGGGGATCTGGCGCGTAGGTATTGCCACTCATCGGCACCAGGCTCATGCTTTCAGCCCCGCCGGCGACAATCACGTCGGCAAAGCCGGCCATGATCCGTTCGGCGGCGATGGCGATGGTCTGGAGTCCTGAGGAGCAGAAGCGGTTCACCGTCTGTCCAGGGACGGTGTACGGGAGTCCCGCCCGCAGGGCCGCGACTCTCGCCATGTTCATGCCCTGTTCCGCCTCCGGAAAGGCACAGCCGATGATCACGTCCTCGACCTCTTCCGGCGCCAGGGCTGGCGTACGTTTCAGCAACTCGGCGATCACGGCCGCCGTCATGGCTGTCGGGGGGGTGGCGCAGAGCGTTCCGCGCGGCGCCTTGCCCACCGCTGTCCTTGCCGCCGCCACAATCACCGCCTCTTTCATCTGCTTACCTCCAACCCCTATCCCCTAGCCCTAGTGCTTACTTGCGAAATGTAGCGCACCTAAACCGTCATACCCGCAAAAGCGGGTATCCAGTACAATCAATGGATTTCCGCTTAAAGACTGCGGGAATGACGCCAAGGGGATTACTGCAATCAAGCCCTAGTTTCTGAGCGGTTTACCGGTCTTCAGCATATGCTGCATACGCTCCTGAGACTTGCGCTCACCGCACAGGCTGAGAAAGGCCTCCCGCTCCAGATCCAGAAGGGATGCCTCGCTGACCAGGGTTCCGGGTACCACATCGCCGCCGGCCAGGACGCCGGCCAGCTTCCCGGCAATCCGTTCGTCGTGGTCACTGATATACCCTCCACACTTCATATTATACAACTGCGTCTGAGTCGCGGCGATAGCGCGCGTCCCCAGAACCTTGATGTCATCTCTCGGCTGAGGGGGAGTATATCCTTCAGCAACTAATCCAAGGGCCACCTGCTTTGCGTCGTGCAACAGGCGATCCTGGTTCATCGTCACGCTGTCGCTTCGCCTCAGATAGCCGAGCCGTTGCGCATCCTTCGCGCTGGTAGAGACCTTGGCGAAGGCGATCGTCTCAAAGGCGTGGCGGACGAACGGCAGCAGATCAACCTCGGCCCCATCGGGGATCCCGTCGAGGCTTCGGAGCAGCATCTCCTTGCAGCCGCCGGCGGCCGGGATTAAGCCGACGCCTGCCTCCACCAGTCCGATGTAGGTTTCGGCGGCGGCGCGGACCCTGGCAGCGTGCAGGCAGATCTCGCACCCGCCGCCAAGAGTCATAGAGAATGGGGCTGCGACGACAGGCTTCTCGAACAGCTTGAGCGCCATGTTGGCGTCCTGAAAGGCCCGTATCATCAGCTCGATGTCGTCCCAGTTTTCCTCCTGGGCCTCGAACAGGATGGCCATCAGGTTCGCGCCGACGCAGAAGTGCCGTCCCTGATTTCCGATGACGAGGGCGTCAAACCGCTCGGCGCACTGCTGCAGGCTGGTCCGCATCATCTGCAGGATATCGTAGCCGACAGAGTTGTTCTTCGAGTGGAACTCCAAGCACGCGATTCCATCTCCCAAGTCGAGCAGCGATGCGCCGGGATTGCTGACGACTACCCGTTGCCGTTCATGCAACGTGCGAAGATGGATAAACCCGGGCCGCTCAGGGATCTCGACCTGTGTGGCTGCCCCCAGATCAAAGACGTACTGCCGTCCTGTCTCGCGACGATAGAAGCTGCGCGCGCCGGTCCGAAGCAGCGCAGTCACCAGCGGGGGAAGGGTCCTGCCCTCGTGTGTCATCCTGGCGGTCGCCTTCTCGACCCCCAGCGCGTCCCACAGTTCAAATGGCCCCAGTTCCCACCCGAGACCCCACTTCATAGCATGATCCACACTGATAATGTCATCGGCGATTTCAGCAATCCGATGGGCGCCATACAGCAGGGTCTCGCGCAGTAGCGGCCAGATGTAACGGCCGGCGCGATCATCGGCATAGGCGAGCGCTCCAAGTCGCTCCGCGGGATCTTCGATTCCGCGGGCCATGTCGAGTGAAGGGAAGGCGACCGGCTGCCTCGGACGGTACTCCATCGTCTTTAAGTCAAGGACAAGGATCTCGTTCTCTTCGACCCCCTTGATCCGCTTGTAGAACCCTTGCCCGGCCTTTTCGCCCAACCAGCCGCGTTTCACCATCTCCAGGAGGAAAGGCGGAATAGTATAGACTGCCCGCTCTTGAGGGTCCGAGAGAGCGTCCGCGATGTTGGCGGCAATGTGGACGATCGTATCAAGGCCGACCAGGTCGGCGGTCCGAAACGTGGCGGTCTTGGGGCGACCGATGGCGCTTCCGGTCAGTCGGTCTACCTCTTCGATTGAATAGTCGCCCTCAATCATTAGTTGTACGGCGGTGAAGAAGCCGAAGGCGGCGATCCGGTTCGCGATAAAGTTGGGAGTGTCTTTGGCGAAGACGATTCCCTTGCCTAGTGTCCCTTCCGCGAAGACGGCCATCCGCTGCATCACCTCGGGTAGTGTGTCCGGGCCGGGGATCAGTTCGAGGAGTTTCATATATCGCGGGGGATTAAAAAAGTGCGTGCCTAGAAAGTGGCGTCGAAAGTCGGCAGACCGCCCTTCGGCCAACAGCCGGATCGGTATTCCAGAGGTGTTGCTGCTGACGAGTGTTCCCGGTCTACGGATGGATTCAAGCGTGGCGAAGAGCGCCTGCTTGATCTCGAGTCGCTCAGGCGCCGCCTCGATCATCCAGTCGGCCTCGGAGAGCCATCCGAGATGATCCTCGATATTCCCGATAGTAATCAGACGAGCGTTTTTAGCGGAGAAGAAGGCGGGCGGAGAGGCCTTGAGGGCGGTTTCGAGACCTTTGGCCGCGAAGCGGTTGCGGAACGCAGGGCTTTCCTTGCTGAGTCCTTTGCGCCGATCTTCCTCGCTCAGCTCCGGTGGAATAATGTCGAGCAGGTAGGTCGGGACCCCGACGTTGGCGAGGTGAGCCGCGATACTGCTCCCCATCACGCCCGCTCCCAGAACCGCCACACGCTTGATTGCCGATGACATCTGGCCTCCCAGCTAGATAGCAGGTAGGTGTCCGTTCACATCGTTGCGAGCCGAAGGAGAAGCACAATCCCACCATTGCAATCCATCCTCAGCATACTGAACGGGCACCAGGTTGTAAAGGCGAATAGCAAGAGGAAGAGCCCGGATTGGCCGCAGTTGTCAACGTCGTCGTCGGATGGTGATCTGGCGGATAAGGCAGGCGATGAGGGCTGTCCCGAGCGACGGGAGCCAGATCCGTTGGAACTCTTGCAGCAAAAGTGCGGCGCCGCGTGGGGTGAATACGCCGATGCGACCGATGGGCGAGACGGGGAGCGGACGCCAGGGGAAGAAGTAGCGGCGGCTCGAAAACGGCGCGAAGAAGGCCACCCCGAGGCCTTCGGCCGTGAGAGCATCCAAAAGCCCGTGGGAGACGGTGCAGAGGAAAAGGTAAGAGACCAGACAGGCTTTGGAGATAGAGGGATTTCGCGCTGAAATCTGCAGGCCGATCACCAGGGCAGCCGTTGCGGCGAACAATAGTGAATGTGTGAGACCTCGGTGGCCGAGCATATCGCCATACTTGATGCCGACCAGTTTTCCAAGTTCGTCGATATCAGGGAGCAGGGTGCAGGCCGCGCCCAGGACCCAGTAGCGGCGGGGGAGTTGCTCCTCGGTAAAGACTGCGCCAACGGCAAGTGCGACGACAGGGTGTGAAAAGGTTGACGCCATCAGCTTGCTACGTTACAAGGAGGGCCACATGGCTACTTACCGGCGCGGGCGCGAAGCTCCTTCAGCACCGACTCCAGCCGCTTGATCTCTTCGCCATAACCGGCGAAGCTGCCCTGTCGAAGGAGTTCCTGCGCCCGCGTGTAATGGTCGTAGGCGCGGGCCGCAAGCGTTTTGAGGGAGCGGTCACTCTCTGTGGGCGCGCCTGCGCCCGTCGGGATCCTTGCCTCGGCGGACCCCTTCGCTGCGCCGCCAAAGACTCGGGCCATGGCAGCGTCGAGGGTTTCTTCCATCGCGATCGAGTTGCCATGGGCCACGATGATCCGCTTCAGTTCGGGAAGCGACCCCTCCTCAGCGGCGAGGTAGAGCGGCTGGACGTACAGCAGCGATCGCTCGATCGGGATGGCCAGCAGGCTGCCTCGGATCACGGTAGAGCCGCGTTGGCTCCACAGCGAGAGCTGCTGAGAGATAAAGGAATCCTGGTCGATGCGGGCGTTGATCTGTCGCGGGCCGTACACCAGCTTGGCCTTGGGAAAGTTGAAGGCGGTCAACTTACCGTAGTGCGGCGGGTCGCTGCGGGCCGCGAGCCACGCAATCATATTGTCTTTCTTATTCGGCGTAAACGGCAAGAGCAGGATGAACTCTTCCTTCGTCTCGCCCGGAAGCCGCATGATGGTATAGTACGGCTCCATCTCAGCCGGGATGCTCCAGAGATCCTCTTTATTGTAAAAGACCTGGGGATCCTGCATATGGTAGGTGCTGTACAGTCTGGCCTGGATGTTGAACATCCCTTGAGGATAGCGAAGATGGGACTTCAGGTCGTCCGGCATCGCCTCGAGCGGTTGAAACAGTCCGGGGAAGGCACGGTCATAGACCTTGATCACGGGATCGGTGGGATCGGCCAGGTAGAAGCTGACGCTTCCGTTGTAGGCGTCTACCACAGCCTTGACCGAGTTGCGGATATAGTTGCCCACGCCGCGGATCGGTTCGGAGTACGGGTACATATCCGAGGTGGTGTAGGCGTCGATGATCCAGAACAGGCGGCCGTCCCGAGCAATCACCAGATACGGGTCCCGATCGAAGCTCAAAAAGGGCGCCGCCTTTTGGACGCGCTCGGAGATCTGCCGATGATACATGATCCTGCTATCGGACGTCAGGTCTTGCGAGAGGAGGATCTTGAGCGTCCCGAAGTGGGAGGCGAAGAGCAGTTTGCGTCCAAAGGAGTTGAGTGGAACCCCCCCCTCTCCGGTGTAGGCGGTGTACACGTTTTTCTCGCCAGAGGGGTAATCCAGCTCCTGGGCTTGCGTCCTGACGATGACGTAGTCGTTGGCGATCTCGCTGAAGTAGATCTCCGGGCGCGTGACCTTGATCGGCGTGGTTGAGACGGGCGGGATGTCCTTGATGAAGAACTCCGGCAGTCCTTCCGGGGTGATCCGGTTGACCGGGCCGAAGACGACCCCGTAGCCGTGGGTAAAGATCAGATGCTCATTAATCCAACTCCGGCCGGGAAGATGCTGATATGACATCTCTCTGGCCGAGAGCATGACCTGCCGGTACTCGCCATCGATCTGGTACCGGTCGTTATCCACGTCCATGAACTTATAGTAGGTCCGGATCTCCTGAAGCTGGCCGTACGTCGTAAGCAGCGGACGGTGGTCCCAGAGCCGGATGTTCTTGATCGTCAGATCGTTGCGCCGCAACTCCTCTCTGGTCAGGGTCTCCTCAGCCGGAAACTCTCGCTCGTCGATCCGGTCGAGGCCGTAAGCCTGGCGGGTAAAGCGGATGTTGTGGGTGATGTAGGGGCTTTCGGCAACGATCTCATTCGGGGCGACGCGGAACCGCTGGATGAAGGCGGGATAGAGTCCAAGGCCGATGACGCTGCTCACGACCAGCATACCGAGGCCGACCAGGACCAGTCTCCAGCCGCGGTAAAAGATCTGGGCCAGACACAGGAGCGCGACAAAGATGGCCAGGATCGTCAGAAAACTGAGGACCGGAAGGTTGGCATTGATGTCGCTGTAGCCGGCGCCAAAGACCATTCCGCGAGGGGAGTAGAGGAGCTGATAGGTGTCGAGCCGATAGCCGACCGCCTTGATCAGGAACAGCAGCGCGCCCAGCACGAGCAGGTGTGTCCTTGCGAGCCTGGCGATGATGGGCCCCCGAGCCGTGACCTGTATGCCCCGGAAGAGGAGATAGGTCAGAGCAGTCAGCAGGAGGGTCAGGACGACCGAGGCGATCAGCCAACCGTACACGAAGGAAAGGAAGGGCAACTTAAAGACATAGAAGCCGACGTCCTCCCGAAAGATCGGGTCGGCAATACCAAAGGGCAGCGCGTTGGCAAAGCGGATATACCGCTCCCACGCGGCGGACGCCCGGAATGCCGAGAGCACTCCAAGCCCGAGCGCGCCGGGGATCAACAGTCTGCGGAAGTACGGTTCGATGACCAGGCGGCTTGGGAGGCCGAACCGGTCTTCTACCTCCAGGAGGACATCGGTGGCGGTAAATCGACTGGCCAGGTACAGGTTCACGTACAGCAAGACGGCAAAGGTCAGGCCGAATGCGACCGCCAGCGTCAGTTGCGTTGTGAGGACCGTCAGGAAGACCTGGGAGAACTTGACCTCCTGAAACCAGAGCCAGTCGGAGTAGAGGGGAACCGTCTGACTTCCAACCACGAAGACAACCAGCAAGAGCACTAGGAGAGCAATCTGCCTGCCCTTGAGATCACCGGCGGTTCCATTTGGTTGCGCCATGGTTCCTCCCGTGTTCCGCTGCTCCCTTTCCGAGGGAGAGTTAGATGAGTTGGATGGCTCGCCCCGCCTCGTCCAGGGCTGTGAGCGCGGTATCCAGATCTGCCTTGCTGTGCGACGCTGTCACGGTGAGGCGGATCCGTTCGGTTCCGCGCGGGACGGAAGGGTAGCGGATCCCCTGGGCAAAGACGCCGCGGTCCAACAGTTCCTGACAGAAGCGCATGGCGCGCTCAGGCTCTCCCACCATCAGCGGGATGATCTGGGTCCCGCTTGGGCTGACCTCGAATCCGATCTCGTGCAGGCCCGCCCTCATATGCCGGGTGTTGTCCCAGAGCCGCTGTCGCCGCTCAGGCTCTTGTTCGACGACGTCGAGCGCTTCGAGAACAGCGGCCAGGACTGCGGGCGGCATCGCGCAGGTAAAGATGAAAGGTCTGGCACGGTTGACCAGGTATTCGATGACCGTACGGCGTCCGACGACATAGGCGCCAAAGCCGCCGAGCGCTTTGGCGAGGCTTCCGGTCTCAATATCGATCCGGCCCAGCACACCAGCGGCCTCGGCGGTGCCCCGCCCGGTCTCGCCCAGCACGCCGATGCCGTGGGAGTCGTCTACCATGGTCAGGCAGTCGTAGCGTTCCGCGAGTTTCACGATCTGCGCCAGGGGCGCCACGTCTCCATCCATACTGTAGAGGCCGTCGACCACGATCAGCCGTCGCCCGGTAGAGCGCTCGCGCTCCAATAGACGCGCGAGCGTGTCGAGGTCGTTGTGCGGAAAGATCTTGAAGCGCGCTCTCGACAGCCGACAGCCGTCAACGATGCTGGCATGGTTCAACGCATCGCTGAACACGACATCGTGCGAGTCGATCAGGGCAGAGATGACGCCCAGGTTGGCCTGATATCCGGTACTGAACAGGAGGGCAGCCTCAGCCTGTTTGAAGCGGGCCAGCCGTGTCTCCAATTGAGGATAGAGATCGTGGTTGCCTGAGATCAGACGCGCCGCAGCCACGCCGCAGCCATACCGCATCGTGGCCTCGCAGGCCGCCCTCTTCAATCGCGGGTGACAGGCCAAGCCTAGATAGTCGCTCCCGGCAAGGTGAATCGCATCTTTGCCGTCTATGCGAATCCGCGGGCCTTGCAGCGTATCGACCTGTCTGAGCCTTCGGTGCAAACCTTCGCTCTTCAGACCGTTCAGTTCCCGCTGAAGCGACTCGACCAAGTCGTCGCGTAGCTGTGGAACCTCACAGGCTGCCGGTATCTTCGTGTCCTGAGCGGAGGTCATTATGGAATTATTATAAAGGAAGCCGGGGGGGCGAGCAACCGGAACCGACGGCAGGCGTCTCCCACCTATCGTTCTCGGTAGGCGTGCGTGACGTACTCGTGGATCATCCTATCGGTATTGAAGAACGAGGCGTTGAGCGCGATGGTGAATCGCATCAACTCCGTCCATCCGATGGGGTCGGTATAGTAGAGAGGCAGGATGTTGGCTTCCAGCTTACAGTACAGTTCCTCTGCGTCCTTGTCGTCCCGCCTCTCGAACACGGTTCCGTAATCTCGGGAACCGATAGCCCAGCCCGTCACCCCTTCCACAGGCACTTCCAACCACCAGCCGTCGAGCACGCTGAGGCTCGGCACCCCGTTGTGGGCCGCCTTCATCCCGCTGGTGCCGGATGCTTCATAGGGTGGCTGTGGTGTATTCAGCCATAGGTCCGTGCCCGAGGTGAGCAACTGACCTAACTCCATATTGTAGTTGGACAAGTAGGCGACTGTGACCTCGGGTGCCAGCTCCTTCGCCCAGCGGAATATTTTTTGAATCAGCGTCTTTCCCTCTTCGTCCTTGGGATGGGCTTTTCCGGAAAAGATGACCTGTAACGAGCCGTACCGGGCCGCAATGTGCCTGAGCCGCTCCGGATCGTAAAACAGGAGATCCGGGCGCTTGTAGGATGTCGCTCTTCGTGCGAAGCCGATGGTAAAGGTATGGAGATCGAAGGTGACGTTGGCTGTTCGGTTGACCTCTCGGATCAGCGACTGCTTCGCTTCATCATGGGCCTGCTGAATAGCGTCGAGCGGAATACCAAGGGCGTATCGCAGGAGGAGGCTGTCTTCTCGCCACTCCGGCGTGTACCGATCATACAGCGCGCGGAATGGCGGGGCGGTCCAGGTCGCGGAATGCACGCCGTTGGTGATGGAACCGATCGTGCGATTTGGAAATAAGGTACGCGATACCTCGCTGTGCCGCTTGGTCACCCCGTTTACGTAATCGCTCAGATGGAGCCCCACGAGTGTCATGTTGAGCGAGCCGTTGCAACAATCGAGAGCTTGTAACGCGTCCCATTGGTTCTCACTCAAGACGCGTTGGGCCAGATCGAGGGGGAACTGATCGTGGCCGGCCGGCACCGGTGTGTGGGTAGTAAAGACGCACACGCGCTTCACCAGATCGATGGCGTCCTCCCATCGCTGCGGTGTCTGCTTAAACTCCTCAGCAACCAGTTCCAGGGCCAGGAGCGCCGCGTGACCTTCGTTCATGTGGAACCTGGAGACCCGGGTGTACCCCATCGCCCGCAGCATGCGTACACCGCCTACCCCGAGAATCACCTCCTGACACAGGCGATACCGTTGATCGCCGCCATACAGGTGGTCGGTCAGAGTACGGTCATAGGGATCATTGGAGGGCAGATCGGTATCTAACAGCAAGACCGGAACAACGGTGCCTGACGCCCCGGTGATCAGGTACTGCCAGGCGCGTACGGTCACCTGTCGTCCCTCGATCTCTACCTGGCACGTGCTGTCCGTCAGATCGAGACATTGGTCGACGGGCCACGTGGCCGGCTCTTCGTACTGGCGTCCCTCTTCATCGAGCCGCTGAGAAAAATAGCCCTTTCGATACAGCAGCGTGATACCGACCATGGATAGGCCTAAGTCAGCGGCGCTGCGCAGCATATCGCCTGCCAATACACCAAGCCCTCCGCTGTAGGTGGGCAGAGGGCTTTCGAGTGCGACCTCCATCGAGAAGTAGGCGATAGTTTGTGGCGCTGGCTTCTCAACCTTCATAAATCTGCCGTTCCCCTCCTTACCGTCCAAGCGCGCGGTATGGTACGAACGTTACCTTGCAACATCATTCCCTCGATGGCGGCGTTACGCCGGTGTTCGTCGTTCATGTAAGCAGTATGATAAGAAACTACGATTTCTCCGGTTCGGGGTCAAGCAATTTCGTCAGCCTTTCGACACGATGTCTGAGGCGCGAACTCGTATCGAGAGATCGGTCGATGGCTATTTGACTCTGTGGGTGTTGCGCGATATGATGAGGCGACTGCAGCAGACTACCACGAATTCCGTGAGGGCAGGACTAACCCGTGCAGTGAAGAGGCGGCCGGAACGCGCGTTGTACAGTTGTTGAACGGCAAGGAGGTATGCCATGGCAGAGATAAAGGTCGGTTATGTCAAGGACTATTTTGCCAAGGTGGGGGTCGCCGCAATCGAAATTACCGAAGGCCGGTTAGCAGTGGGGGACACCATTCGCATCAAGGGTCACACCACCGAACTCACACAGCGGGTAGACTCGATCCAGCTCGAACATCAGGCTCTTCAGTGCGCAGAGCCGGGCCAGTTGATTGGGATCAAGATCCGCGAGCGCGTCCGCCAGCACGATCAGGTCTTCAAGATCACAGAGTAACACACCGTCGCCGTTCCTTGGGAGCCGGCCCCGACAAGCGCGCCGTATTCTATAACTGACGGTGTGTGTTGAGACCGTCGCGCGTTCCGTCGCGCGTCTGCACAAATTCTCTTCAACGCAGTTGACATTTTTGTTTGGATCGAGTAAGTATGTAAGTGCTTACTTGTGATAACAGTTGGAGCCACAGCGGTCATGCCGACCCTTCGAGAATCGAAGTTAAAAGTACGCCTGAGCGCCGAAGAACGACGCCGACACATTGTCGAGGCGGCGGTGGATCTGTTCTCGCGGAAGGGATTTCGAGGAACCAGGACACGTGAGATTGCCGAGGCCGCCGGCATCAGCGAGGCGATGATCTTCAAGCACTTTGCGACGAAGCGTGATCTGTACTCCGCGATTATCGAAGTGAAGTCCGCGACCGAAGAGTTGCTGGCGAGCGCGGCGAGCGCGGCGCACAGAAAAGACGACGTCGGTGTCCTCCGAGCGGTCGGATTGAAGATGATCGAGCAGACGGAAGCGGACCCGAGCCTGATGCGACTGTTGCTGTTCAGCGCCCTCGAAGGACACGAACTGTCCGACATCTTCTTCGAATCCCGGGTCAAGAAGCTGCACGAGTTTCTCAGCGACTACATTCATCGCAGGATCGAGGACAAACGGTTCCAGCGGATGAACGCACTGATCGCTGCGCGGGGATTCATCGGAATGGTGGTACATTACCTGTTGATCCATGAACTGTTCGGCGTCAAACGGCCTCCTCGCTCCTCGCCGGAAGAGGTGGTGGAGCTGTTTGCCTCGATCTTTCTGAGGGGGATTGAGCGATGAGTCGCGCCTTCCTACTGCTACTTCGATGATCTCCGCGGGCTGCGGGTCATCTCTTGGCTGTACGAGTTTCGTCTATTGGCATGGTTGCGGTCGAGACCCGCACCTGAGTTCTCAAAGGCTGTCAATGGTCGGACGCCAAATGAAAGCGTGTCGGGCAAGGGTGTAGTTTGAGGCGTGAAGATGGAACTGACGCGACGGCAAGAGATCATGGCCATGCTTCGGGATGGCGAGTGGACGCTGGACGAGTTAGCCAGGAACTTCGTCGTATCCAAGAAGATCATCATTGATGATCTTGAACATATCACCCGTACTGTTGCGCGGCCTTCCCGTCTGCTCATCTACCCGCCGACCTGTGAGTGCGGCTATCGCTTCAAGGATCGAGCGAAGTTCAGCGATCCATCCCGGTGCCCGAGATGTAAAAATGAGCACCTTGCGCCACAACGACTCCGAATCGAGTAAATCCCCCCTTGGCCCCCCTTTGTCAAAGGGGGGGTAGTGCAAGGTGTCGAAGAAATAGTTGGCTGCTACGTAGAAACTTCCTATAATTGCGGGCAACAACCATGCCTACACAACCGTCGAAAGATCTCGAAACATTTTCCAATCCTGAGCCGGAGCGCGATTACGAAATCCGGATGATCTGTCCGGAGTTTACCTGCCTCTGCCCCAAGACCGGTCAGCCGGACTTCGCGACCCTCACGCTTACTTATATCCCGAACCGGCTGTGTATCGAACTCAAGTCGCTCAAGCTCTACCTCTGGTCCTTCCGCAACGAAGGCCATTTTCACGAGGCCGTCACGAACCGGATTCTGGATGACCTCGTCAACGCCTGCCGACCCCGCTCTGTGACGCTGGTCGCCGACTTCTACGTTCGCGGCGGCATCCACGCGATTATTACGGTGACGCATCAGGCGAACGATCGCGGGTAACCTTTTTCGCTGTCATCGGTTACGAGGCTGACCTGTTCGGCCGTTAGCCGGATGACAGGCCAGCCTCCGACAAGCGTTCGAACCTGCCTTTTCCTGCAATTGCGCGTCGACACTTGATACATCACGCTCTTTCGCGGTTCAAGTCGGCATCACAGGGTAAGTCACTATTATCTATCGCGTACGAGTGGTGGAAAACGTTTGACATCGTCGGTGTCATTACCCTATGGTTGTCACGCTTTTGTTAATAGTAACGACGCGGAGAGGAGAGTGGTGGTATCTCCTTTCATCCATACAGAACAGGACGTCCTGCGAATGGGAACGCTG
>JAHFDH010000152.1 GCA_023249055.1 Candidatus Methylomirabilota bacterium | reverse complement strand
AAAGCGGAGGCGATGCGGGCCGCCTCGATAGCAGAGGCCGTGCGGAATCAAATCAGCGGCGACGTTGAGGCGAGTTATGCCGCCTTCCGGACCAGCCGGGAGCGGGTTCGGCTCTACGAGCGCCTCTATCTCGATCGGGCAAAGGAGTCCCGTGAGATCGCGGAGTTTGCCTATAGGAGCGGCGCGACGTCCATTCTTGACCTGCTGGATGCAGAGCGAACGTACCGAGGTGTGCAACTGGCCTACCGCCAGGCGCTGGCCGCCTATCTGATAAACCTTCATCAACTTAGCGCGGCTGTGGGAACGGACGTGGCCAAATGACCGGCTCCCTCACCCGCCTTCGCCTCATGGGGGCGGCCCACTGGAGAACTCGCATGCGCTCTCCGTTCGTTGTCTTCCTCCTCATCACGGTGATTTGCGGGGCCTGCGGCGAGGGCCCGTCGAAATCGCCGGCGACGTCGGAGAAGCCAGCTCCGGAACCGCACTCATCGGCCGCGGTGGTAGACACCCTCAAGATCACCACGCCTGAATACCGAACCCGCATGCAGGTGCTGGAGACCACCGGGAAGGTGCAGTTTAACGAGGAGCAACTTGTCAGGGTGAACGCGCCTGTCACCGGGCGCGTCTCCGAGGTCCTCGCGCGCCCAGGGGACGTCGTCGAGCCCGGGCACCGGCTCCTGCTGCTCGACAGCCCAGACCTGGGCTCAGCGAAGTCGGATTATGCCAAGGCGGTCGCTGACCTTGAACGCTCCGAGAAAGCCATCGCGCTCGCGCGTGAGCTATTTCAGGTGAAGGCCATCGCGCAGAAAGAGCTCCGTGAGGCTGAGAACGATTACCGAAAAGCCCATGCTGAAAGGCAGCGGGCGGCATCGCGCCTGCGCACCCTCGGCGTCCCGGAAGCGCAATTCAAGGAGATCGCGTCGCGTGCGGATGCCTCCACGATCATCGTCGTCACGGCACCACGCAGCGGTGTCATAGTGGAGCGGAATGTCAGCCCAGGACAGGTGGTGGCATACGGCCAGTCTGATACGCCGCCCACTCTCTTCCTCATCGCTGACCTCACCACCATGTGGGTGCTGGCTGACGTGTACGAGCCCGACGTGCCAAAGGTGCACCTCGGCCAGACGGTTGCGGTCACGCTGCCGTGCTGCCCGGGGGAGCGGTATGAGGGGCTTGTGACCTATATCAGCGACTCAGTCGATCCCCAGACGCGGACCGTCAAGGTCCGCGCCGCGGTTCCGAACCGGGGACGCGTGCTCAAGGCCGAGATGTTCGTGAAGGTCGCCATCGTGACCGGTTCCGCCAAGATGCTCGCGCTGCCCCAGAGCGCCATCCAGCGCGAGGATAATGAGACGTTCGTGCTCATCGCCAAGGGGAAGGACGAATACGAGCGGCGCCTGGTTAAGTTGGGCGCCGACGTCGACGGTTTCGTCCACGTGCTGGACGGTGTAACCCCCCAGGACCGGGTAGTCAGCACGGGCAGCATCCTCCTGAAGAAGACGACGAAATGATCAGGCGGATTATTGCGTTTGCGCTCCATCAGCGGTTTATCACATTGGCGCTCGCCCTCTTGCTGACGGTCGGTGGAATCGTGTCTTTCTACCGGTTGCCGATCGAGGCGTACCCCGATGTCGGCGATGTCCAGGTTGACGTGATCACCATCTGGCCCGGCCGCGCGGCCGAAGAGGTCGAGCGGCACATCACGATCCCCATCGAGAAAGAGCTAAATGGCATCGCGAAGATCACGTTCCTGCGGTCGATATCGATCTTCGGGCTCTCAAATATCCGAGTCCTTTTCGAGGACGGTACCGACAACTACTGGGCGCGCCAGCAGGTGCAGGAACGCCTCGTGCAGGCAGAGATTCCGTCGGATGCGAAGCCGGGTCTCGGGCCCCTGTCCAGTGTCATCGGCGAAGTATACCGCTACACACTCGAATCGAAGACGATGCCGCTCGTTGAGCTCAAAGCGCTTCAGGATTGGGTCCTCGAGCGAGAATTTCGGAAGGCGTCCGGTGTCGTGGATGTCGTCTCCTGGGGCGGCGGCATCAAGCAATACCAGATTACTATCGATCCTTCTCGGCTTCGCGCTTATAACCTCACGTTGAAGCAGGTGTTCGACGCCGTGTCCGCCAACAACGCCAACGCCGGTGGCAGCTATATCCCTCAAGGTGAATATGCGCTGATGGTGCGTGGCATCGGACTCATCCAGTCCACGCGCGACATCGAAAATATCGTCGTAGCGGCGCAGAAGGGCACTCCGATCCGCATCCGTGACATCGGACAGGTGGGTATCGGCCACGCGATCCGTTTCGGCGTACTGGGGCGCGATCACGAGGACGATCTCGTGCAAGGCATCGTCCTTATGCGGAAGGGGGAGAATCCGGGGAAGGTCATCGAAGGCGCCCGGAAGAAGATTGCGGAGATTCAGAAGCTACTGCCTCACGGGGTGGAGATGCGGCCATATTACAGCCGAGACCGACTGGTGAAGACCACGGTGACAACCGTGATGCGGAACCTCATCGAAGGCGCGGTGCTCGTGGTTCTGCTCCTATCACTCTTTCTCTACAACATGCGTGCGGCATTCATCGTAGCGCTTACAATCCCACTCTCGCTGCTGTTCGCCTTCATCTTTATGGACCTACGCGGCATCCCGGCCAACCTGCTTTCCCTCGGCGCGATCGACTTCGGCATCATTGTGGACGGCGCCGTCATCATGACGGAGAACATCCTTCGGCATCTGAGCGAGCACAAGCCGGCTGGCCGAACGGTCGTCCATGAGGTGGAGCGTTCTGCGATGGAGGTCGCGCGGCCCTTGACCTTCGCCGTGCTGATTATCATGACCGTGTATGTGCCGATCCTGACGTTTCAGCGGATTGAGGGAAGGCTCTTCAGGCCGATGGCTATGACCATCTCGCTTGCCGTGATCGGGTCGCTCCTTCTAACACTAACGGTGATTCCGGTCCTGTCGAGCTTCTTCTTTCGCCGTCCGCCGTCGGAACTCGAGAGCCCGCTCCTCAGGTGGCTCCGGCGCCCATACCTTCCCGCGCTCCGATGGTGCGTGAGCCGGCCACTTCTCCCACTGCTCGGGGCGGGCGCTCTATTGGCGCTCTCGCTATTGGTCTTTATCGTGCTCGGCAAGGAGTTTCTTCCGGAGCTCGACGAGGGAGATATCTGGCTGCGCGTCAAATTTCCGGTCGGGATTTCCCTCGAAGGTGCCCGCCCGTACGTTCACGAGATCCGGGAGCGGCTGCTTACGTTTCCGGAAGTACGGGCGGTCGTGTCCCAACTGGGCGCGCCCGATGATGGGACAGACCCGAACGGTCCGGACAACGCCGAACTCTATATCGGACTCAAACCTCGCGAAGAGTGGAAGATCAAGGACAAGGAGAAGCTCATCGAGGCGATGAGCGGGAAGCTGGCGAGCATCCCAGGAATCACGACGAACTTCTCGCAACCAATCAAGGACAACGTGGACGAGGCGCTCGCGGGCGTGAAGGGGGAGCTTGCGATCAAGCTCTACGGGCCCGATCTGTTTGTGCTAGAGTCCAAGGCAAGAGAGATTGTAGGCGTTCTGAGGGACATTCACGGGGTAGCGGACCTCGACTACGATCATCTTGTCGGCCAGCCGCAGTTGCAGTTGGTTGTGAACCGCAGCGTCGCGGCCCGCTACGGGATCAACGTTCAGGACGTCCAAGACGCGATCGAGGCGGCGACGAAGGGTCGGATCGTTACCGAGGTTTTTGAGGGCGAGCGCCGATTCAATCTGGCGGTGCGGCTCTTGCAGAGCGGGGATCCGCTCACGAACCTACGGAACCTGGCGATTAGCGCCCCCAACGGCGAGCGCATCCCGGTCACCCAGCTTGCCGATATCAGCAAGACCGAGGGGTTGGCCCAGATCTTGCGCGAAGGAAACGTCCGGCGGATGGCGATCAAGTGGAGTGTTCGCGAACGCGACATGGGGGGTCTGGTGGCAGAGGCAATGAGGAAGGTCGATACGGCCGTCAAACTCCCCCCAGGCTACAGCATGATCTGGAGCGGTCGCTTCGAGGATCAGCAACGGGCGCTCTCGCGCCTCTACATCATCGTGCCGCTCGTCATCTTCATCATCTTCATCCTTCTCTTCGGCGCGTTCCAGTCGGTGGGCCACGGATTGCTCATCATGCTGAACCTGCCGTTCGCGCTCATCGGGGGCACGATCGCCTTGTATCTTTGGGGCACCAACTTCAATATTTCGGCGGCGGTCGGGTACATCGCGGTCTTTGGGGTCAGCGTGCTGAATGGCGTCGTGCTGGTCTCGTCAATCCGCCAGGCCTACGACCAAGGGCTCCCCTTCGGTGAGGCGATTGTTCGGGGGTGTGAGATCAGATTCCGACCGATCATCGTGTCCGGAATCGTTGCGGTGGTCGGGTTCCTGCCGGCAGCGCTGTCGCACGGAATTGGGGCCGAGATCCAGCGCCCTCTGGCGCGCGTCGTCATCGGAGGGCTGATCTCTTCAACGGCACTTACACTCCTGGTGCTGCCCGCGATTTATGCCCTTCTC
>JAHFDH010000151.1 GCA_023249055.1 Candidatus Methylomirabilota bacterium | reverse complement strand
CGCCAGGACATCCAACTGATCCGCCTGCCCGAGGCCGCCGGGTTCCGCCAGACGGATCGCCTCGTAGACCCGCTGTCCATCGTAGGGCGTGAGAGCGGCCAGCACGCTGCGAAGGCGCGGACGCAGCAGTCGCCGCCCTCGACGCAGGGCCGCCTTGGCCAATGGGGCGAAGAGAAGCGCAATGCCGAGATTGGTGTTCCGGCCGACCAGCCGCTTGGTCTCTCGAACCGCGTCGAGGACCAGCGAACCGACGGCGAGCGTTGCGGCCCTTCGCAGGACCTGTCCCAGGATAACGGAGCTGGCCAGGAAGTCGGTGTAACGGGTGTCGGCGAAATCGGCAAACGGGGTGACGTTCCCGGGCTTATCGGCGCTGACCTCCAAGAGGCAGGCCAGTTGAGCAGCGAGGGAAACCGTGTCAGGGTGAAGGGGATTTAGTCGCACCTCAGGCCTCGCATGAGAGGGCACCCACAAGGGGCGCCCCTACGCACCCCTATGCTGATCGGTGTCCAAGCTGACTCAGCAAGTGGTCGGCGATCGCTTGGGCGATCTCGATCTCGGTGGTTCGCTGCAGGCCGGACCAGCCGGGGATGCTGTTGACTTCCACCACCGTATAACCATGAGGCGTCCGGAGCAGGTCGATCCCGGCATAATCGGTTCCAAGAAGCGCGCTGGCCTGAAGACAGAGGGCGGTCGCCTCGTTATCCATGACGTACGCTTCAGGCCGCGCGCCCTGCGAGACATTGTGCCGCCACCCATCCGACCGGCGGCGCATGGCGGCCACTACTTGATCCCCTATGACCAGACCCCGAAGATCGTAATCGCCATGCGGAACAAACTCCTGGACATAGAAGATACTCCGAGTCAGCGTAAGGGCGCGAAAGATTCGATAGGCGACATCGGCGTCGCTCACCCGCACCATCCCTCGCCCCCCGGCGCCAAAGAGCGGCTTGACCACCACGTCGCCAAATTCCTGGAACGCGGCCATCGCCTCATCGAACCCCTCGGCCACAACCGTCCGCGGCGTCGGCAGGCCGCGCGACGCGAGCAGGCTGGAGGTATAATACTTATCGACGGTCTGCTCCAGCGGGCTGGGCCGGTTCATAATCCGGACTCCGGCCGCTTCCAGCCGGTGCAGCGCATTCATCCTGAAGACGATCTGCTCCAACGACCCTTCCGGAATCGTCCGGATCAGCAACGCATCGTACGATTCAAGGCGCTGGCCGTTGATCGCAACAAGCGGATCGCCTGGGACACGGGCCACCAGCCTGGTAATCGGCAGGAAGTCGGCCTGGCAGCCGCGTCGCGCGAGCGCCTTCAACAGGACCTCGACGTGCCACCCTTTTCTGTCGGCAAGAATTCCAATTTTCATCTGGGACACGTGAAACGTCAGGGGTTAGGGGTTGGGTGGTAGGGGCTGGGAATTAGGGGGTCAGCGGCAAGTAAAATGCGCCTCATCGCTCTACCCTTCACGCTCCACGCTTAACGGCGATTAACTAAGGAGGGAGGCCTCGAGCAGCTCGGCGTTGAAGCGCCCGGCTCTGAAGGTTCGGCCGCTGGCGGCGTTGGTGATGGCGATCTTGGCCGGGCTGAAGAGGAACGGATCGATCTTGTAGAAGTCGCCGTCATACCGCTTGAACAGGTCGCGGAACAACTGGCCATAGTCCCGTGACGCGCAGGAGGGGACTTTATCGATCAACGCCGCGATCTCATCGTCGGTCGACGACACCGTCAGATAGACCTTGCTCCCGTACAGCACGCAGTCGTTGGTCCGTCCGATAGCCGTCAGATCGTCGGCGGAAGGGGTCGCAATGGGACACGTCCCGAAGCCGCTGCGCACCTTGGTCACATCGAAGTCGAGTTCGAACAGTTTGTGCATCGCCGTCTCGACAGACCGCGCCGCAATCTGCACCGCGCCGGCGATGCTTCGTGTAGCCGCAACCGCCAACGAAACCTGATCCGCCTTGACGCCGCACTTCTCCGCCACATAGTCGGCCACCTCTTCATCCGGCAGGCGGCCGCTCTCCAGCACCAGAACCGCAGAGTCGGCGTCGTCCTGGATGCGGATCGTTTCGTAGATCTCCTCGGTCCGCGCCAGCGCCCTGGCCGGCCCCGACCCCATTGCAAAAAACTTCCCGCGATGGACCCGCCAGCCGGCATACTGTGAACCGAGGCACGGGAGCACCGGCCCGTCGATCGCGACACTGATGCCGGAAAACGAAAAATCGCCGTAGTCCAGCGGGAGGAACGACACCTCTCCGAGTCCGCCGAGGCAGATCTCCGCCAGTCCCTTCCCCGCCAGCAGGCCGCCAGGCGCCTTGACCCCGAAATCGACAAGGCGCGCGCCATTCGTCAACGTCGATACCGAGATGCCGAACGCGGACGCCTGATCCGACATCCGATTCAGGATCTCGACGGCACGGCGATTCAGACTGAGCGACACGTTCCTCTTCTCCTCAGGCGGCGATCAGGATTTCGCCCTTGCCGACATCGGCCAGGTCCCCGTGATAGCGTCGAACGAGACCATTCGCAGGAACGGGCGGCTCCATCCCGAGTTGCTTGAGCCCCTTGAACACCATGCGGAGAAAGACCGGCGAGTACGAGCAGTCGTAGACAAAGGTCGGCAGCAGTTCGACAGGCCGCAGGCAGACGATCGTCCCCTTCTGCATACCGCCTCCTGTTCTGATGCCTGCCTGGCCGAAGAGACAGATCGTCCCGTTCGTCATCATCGCCCCAAGAAAGTCTTCGGCATTCCCCTTGATGGCGATCAGCCCTCGCCGCATATAGGCCCCGACCTCGTGACCGACGTTCCCGTCGACCAGAATGATCCCGCCCTGCATGCCGTACTTGCTCCCTCGATAGGCAGCCCCGACGCGATGCCTGGCGTTGCCCTTGACCCGGATCAGCCCGCCCTGCATTTCGACACCGAGGAAGTCGTCGGCATTCCCATCGATGAGGATCTCGCCGCCTCGCATGTACGACCCGGCGTGCATCCCGACGTCGCCGTGGACGACGATCCGGCCTCGCGTCATTCCGGAGCCGATCCACTTGACCCGTCCTGCGCAGCCCTCTATGACGATCTCGTCAGACCGCTCTCCCTTGACCTTGAAGAAATCGCCAAGTCGGTGGGTTTCATTTCCCAACGCAACGGGCATCGCCTCGATCTCGGCCTGGCTGCGCTCGACGAACAGATCGGGCGAGATCGACTCGGCCTCAAGCGGTATATTCGTCGGGATCTCTTGCATATGAAGTACGACTGGTGGCATGCTACCCTCTTTTCCCAAATAAGTCGCCAGCTATCAACGATCAGCGCTCAGCCAACAGTTGGTGGAGGTAAAAGTGATGTTTGCCCAACTTCCCGCCATAGTTCCCGGCAGAAATCTTGACCACGCCCGGACCGCATGCGGCCCGGATGCCGACCCGCATCGCCTCTCCTACCGCCTCCGGCGTCAGGCCGTCGACGACGATTTCGAGCACTGCCCCGACGCCATCCGGCAGGTCGCTCTTGACCGCGCCTCGCAGCGATGGGCAGAAGGCCGTGTTGCTGGAGGCGTTGAGAAACTTGTAGCGCGAGCCGACCTTGCTGCCGGATCGCACGACGCCGCCCGGAAACGGCATGATGACGCCCTGTACCTTCCGCATCGCCTCGATCGCCCGCTCGGCGGCCTGCAGTGTGGCCGACAGCTCGCTCCCCAACAGCAGAAAGTTGCCGCCGCCCACACCCTTCTGCACACCGAACCGGTCTTCCACGATGAACTCGCCGTCCATCACGGGAATCCGCCAGAAACGCCGGGGGCCGCTTCCGTTGCCGAGTATCCGCGACTCGAAGCGCTTACTGATCTGGAATCCGTCGCCGAAAAATTTCAGCTTCCCCCCTATTGACAGCCGGTCTTCCGCCTCCAGATCGTTGTAACAGGCCGAGGTCGGAGCGGTCATCACGCACTGGCCGATCCGATTGATGAGCTGTTCCTGTATCGCCTTTTTCGACGGCGCGAACAGCATCACACTTACGCCGGGGCGGTCGTCCGGCGTCTCCGCCGGCTCGATACCCTCAATCGCCACCTCGCAGCCGCAGCCGATGACCGAGGTGCCGAAACCGGCCATACTGCGCGCCGCCTCCATCGCCCACGCCTTGCTGCACGCGGTAATGAGCACCCGGCTGGCATACATACCGAATGCCTCTGCATAGGTCTCGTCGATGCAAACGCCATTAATCTCCATCGTGTCTCCGTCAGCTCACCATCAGTATCATCGGGCGGCCCCCACAGGAATCGCCTCCCGGTAGGGAATGTCCTCAATATCGATCGGGAAATTCTGGTACCGGATCGTATAGAAGTTTTCGAATTCGGTCTTGAAGCTGGGATCCATCTCGCCGACATCCGGCGGAATCACAAACAGGGTCTTGCCATCAGGGCTGGCAACAATCTCGCCGTCCCGGAGGACCGTCTCACCGCCCTTGATGGTATAGACAGGATGTTCGAACATCTGCTCCCGGTCGGTATCCTTGGCGTAGATGGTGATATCGGCGTCCGCCCCGACCCCCAGGTGGCCCTTGTGCTGGAGCCCCAATGCCCT
>JAHFDH010000032.1 GCA_023249055.1 Candidatus Methylomirabilota bacterium | reverse complement strand
GAGCCTCGACCGGAGTGATCCACAATCTTCTCCTTATAGCGAAGGATCTGGCGCTCAATCTTGTCGGCGACAAGGTCGATCGCCGAGTACAGGTCCGCACTCGATTCTTCTCCCCGAATCGTATGCTCTCGCACGTGGAGCGTCACCTCGGCAATCTGTCGATGCTTCTCGACCGACAGGACCACATGAGCTGAGGTGATCTGATTGACGAATTTCTGCAAGCGGGTGATCTTCTCCTCCGCATAACGTCTGAGGGGTTCGGTGATGTCGAGATTGCGGGTCGTGATGGTAATCTGCATCGGTTGACTCCTCGTCAGAGAATGGAATGCCTCTGTGCCGTGTTATACGTACCGACGTTGACTGGATGATGGGATCTTGAGTTGACCACGATACTTGGCTACGGTCCGACGGGCGATCTCGACCCCGTGAACCTTCGCCAGAACCTCTACAATCTTCTGGTCGCTCAACGGCTTGTTGGAGTCTTCCTCCGTCAAGTATCGGCGGACCAGGTCCCTCACCCTGCGAGAAGAGACGACTTCACCGACGGTCGATGAAATACCCCGATGAAAAAAGTATTTCAGACCGAACAGTCCTTGCGGGGTCTGGACATACTTATTCGTGGTCACTCGACTGATGGTAGACTCATGCATCGAGATATCATCGGCGACTTCGCGAAGCGTCAAAGGCTTCAGGTGGGAGAGCCCATACTCAAAGAAATCCCTCTGGTATTTGACCAGACTTTCGGTCACCTTGATCAGTGTTCGTTTCCGCTGCTCAATACTGCGGATGAACCACAGGGCGGAGCGCATCTTTTCTTCGACATAACCCCGCGCTTCTCGCGAGGCGAGCGCTTGCTTGGACAGAATCTGCCGGTAATATCGGCTGACCCGAAGGCGCGGGAGACCGTCTTCATTCAGCGCCACCAGCAATCGTCCATCGATTTTGAGAATATAAACATCGGGCGTAATGTATTGAGGCTCCTCACTGCTATAGTTCTTGCCAGGCTTCGGTTCCAAAGAGGCAATAAGCGCCGCCGCCTCTTGCACTTCTCTGAGCGATGTTTTCAGTGCCGCAGCGATCTTGCCGAAACGGTGGCGCTCCAGATCGTGGAGGTAGCTGCTGACGATGGCTTCCGCTACAGTATGCTCTTCCGGCCGTGTCCTGAGCTGGATAAGCAGACATTCTCGAAGATCCCGCGCGCCGACCCCGGTTGGATCGAAACCTTGGATCAGCCGAAGCGCCGATTCCATCGACTCCCCGGACACGCCGGCCAGCGGCGCCAGCTCCTCAATACCACTACGAAGGTAGCCGTTGTCGTCAAGCTCTCCAATGATGAGACTGCCCGGCCTGAGGAGTTCATCATCCCTGACGGCGAGGTGAAGCTGAAAGAGCAGATGGTCCTGGAGTGAGTTCGACCTCGTCAGCAGGCTTTCGCTGTCGAACCGATCGATCGACTCGCGTTGGACGGATGGCCGATAGTCTGAGGCATCCTGAAGATAGCTGTCCCAATCGATCTCAACGCGATCGCCGTTCCCATTGGGCTCGGCCGCCGGCTCCTCGGCGACGGAACTCACAGCCGCCGCCTCCTCCGGTTCCTCCACCTCCTCTATCGTCTCTTCCAGAACCGGATTTTGTTCAACCTCCTGCCGTACCGCCTGAAGCAGCTCCATCCGCGACAACTGCAAAAGATGGATCGCCTGTTGCAGCATCGGCGTCATGACCATCTTCTGCACCTGTCGCAGACTGAGCTTCGCTTCAAACGCCATAGCACTCACCCTTACAGGCTGAACCGTTCGCCCAGATAGATCTCCCTGGCCCGCTCGTCAGAAGCCAGCTCGTGGGCGGTCCCGGAGACTAATACACGACCCTCATAGATCAGATACGCGCGATCAACGATCTGCAACGTCTCCCGCACGTTGTGATCGGTGATCAAGATCCCGACACCCTTCTGCTTGAGCCGGGCGATGATAGCCTGGATATCGGCTATTGCGATAGGATCGATTCCCGCAAACGGTTCGTCCAGCAGCATGAAATTCGGGGACGTGACCAAGGCCCGGGTAATCTCCGCTCGGCGCCGCTCGCCGCCTGATAGCGTGTAGGCCTTGCTCTTGGCAAGGTGGGTCAGATCGAGTTCCTGAAGCAGGCTCTCAAGTCGTTGCCGCCGCTCTTCTTCTGACAGGTCCAGAATCTCAAGAATCGCCATCACGTTCTGTTCCACCGTCAGTTTGCGAAAGATCGAAGGCTCCTGCGGGAGAAACCCTATACCCTTCCGAGCTCGTTTGTATACCGGAAGGTCGGTAACATCTTCGCCATTTAATATCACCTGGCCGCGATCCGGCTTCAGCAGCCCAAGAACCATATAGAAGGTGGTCGTTTTCCCGGCGCCATTAGGCCCCAGTAACCCGACGACTTCTCCGGCTTCCAGATTAATGCTGACGCCGGCGACAACCATTCGACCCTTAAACGACTTGACAAGGTTATCTGTCCGAAGGGTCCGCTGGTTTGATAAGCTCACCACAGGTCCATCCCGGTTCAGGACCCCCCTGGCGTCGTGATCGGTTTGTCGGTCTTGCCGGGAGCTTGCGTTTCGGATCGTGCCGCCCCCTCGGACTTGGGGTAGAGGATCGCCGTAACGCGCTTGGAGGGATCACCCTCAACGATCGCCCTGTCCTCCTTCGAGAAGATCGTAATCTTTGTGCCGGTGATAAGATCGTTGTCCTGCCAGGCTCTTGGATTTCCCGTCAGAACAGCTTTATCCTCATCGGGAAACAGCTCGAGTTGATCGGCGGTCACCTTCTTCTCCTTAATGGTAGCCCTGACGTTGCCGGTAGCAATTCCCTTCTGGATCCGTTCCATCTTCTCGTCGAAGAAGAACTCCATCTTGTCAGCCAGAACAACCATGCCCCGCTCTTTATCATCGGCCATGACGTTCCCCGCATAGACCGCGGTGTGAACCTTTCGATTGACCTCCAGACGATCGGAGGTGATCGTAACCGGACTCTTGCCTTTCGACTGCTCCTGGGCAAACCCGAACCTGAGCGGCACGATGAGATTCACCAGCACAATAGCCGTGATAACCGAACCACGGTACCTCACTGAGTTCCTCCGTTCCGCGCTCCGGAACCGCCTTTGGTCTTCAACTCGGCACTACCTGGAGCGACATGCGATCTCACGCGACTCAAAAACACCGCACGTTCAAGATCGGTGTCCGCCTCCATTCCCACACCCGAACTCGTCAGCCCACCCCGTACCAGCGTGACGGGCAATCGAGTGGACACTCGACGGTCCTTGGCCGACCAATCCAGCGACTCGGTTCGCAAACTATTGCCCTGCTCCGATGTGGCTATCACATTCCCCTCCAAACGGATGTCCTTCGTCTTCATATTGACCTTGGCGCTCGTGGAGCGTGCGGTCAATTTACCCTGATCCGAATGGAGCACGACGGTGACGGGATTGGAGACCTTCATTACCTTTGCGAACTCTCCCTTATCAAAAATCTCACCGCGGTCGCCCCACACCTCCCAGAGCGTCTTACCATCCTTCGTTTCCACCAGATGGAACTTGGTGATCTTGACCTCTGCTGTCGACTCTGGCTTTTCCCCACCGAATGCCGGTGACCCATTGCCGACCGGTTCAACGACACACGTCACGGCGATCAATATCACCGCGCTCCATACGCTCCGTACACAGACTGTCGTTCGCATACCTACTTTCCTATAACACAAAGTGGGAATGATGTAAAGAGAGGCGAAGGGGTGAAACCGCGCGTAGCAGACGGTTAGGCGGGAGCCTGGTGAATCTCCGCAGGACATCGGGAGGCCCGCGTTGGGGGCAGCGGAAACGACACAATAACCGTGGAGAACTCCAAACCTTCTTTTATGATTTAGCCAATACGCCCTCCGCGCATTCTGACACGATGATATTTACCTCAACTTACAGTCAGCGATTCGATTATGATAGTAATAATACCGGCTGGGGGGGTTACCCCCCCCAGCAGCGGGCGACCTCTTTCCACCCTCAAGGCAACCGAACGACGTCTCACGATATCCAACTCCTCGGGATCGATTCGGTTACCAACACCTAACAGCATTCCTACTTCTTCTTGGTCGCCGGTTTCTTCGTTGCCGCCTTTTTCTTTGCCGCTGCCATTGAGGTTCTCACCCCCTTTCCTCATGAAGGCCTCTTACACCGCTGGTTGAGGCTAGCACCCTTTTCCACCCTTCTTTCCCGTCTTCGGAGCCGGCTTCTTCGCCTCCTTTTTCTTCGCGGCCATTCAGGTCCTCACCCCCTTTCCACGCCATCGGCTGTCCGGTCGGCATTGTTACAAGAATGCGAGTTGCGGATTTTTCTCACGCGCAAGCTCCACACACCTTTCAATCAACGCCTGCGCATCTTTCAGCGCTCCCTCTACCTCATACCGTGGAATCGGAGTTTGCGGTTCCTCCATAAAGTCCTGACGCTTCCGACGCATACGATCAAATCTATTCACGAGAGCCCGACCCTCTTCGCCCAACAGCTCTCCGATCAACATCACAAATGTTCTCGCCTGTTCTCGCCCTTTTACCCGCCATCCTTCGGCCATGACCAACGCTTTCGTTGCTCTCAGCATCGCCTGATACGCAATGATATACGCCCATTCCTTATCGATGCTTAGATTCGCCCTCGCTGTCGCCATATCCTTCGCCGCTTGCGCAAGCAGCATCGAGACTTGGCGGAAGTCAGGTCGAACCTCCTCAACCAACCCCCGCTCTCGAAGGTCCTCATAGGCCATCGTCCGTTCCGATCAGGACTGACCTTCGGCCCATAAGGACTTCCATCAAAAACGGGTCCTCCTCCGCCTTTCGCCGTTGATATTCGACCTCATCAAATACAAGGTAGTTGATCTCGCGATTCAAGCGGTTCTCCAGCACCCGCACCGCATCATTCAGATCGTTCAAATCGACTTGACCAATCACCATTAATCGAACAGGACCGAGTCCTTCCTCGCTTTCATGCTGCTCTGCCCCATACACCATAGCCCGCTGAATTCCTTTAATCTTTCTGAGCCCCTCTCGAAGACTCGCATAGATGCCGGTGGTCTTCGCGATGATCCCCCTCATCTCGGTATAAAGAGGCGACGCCTTATTGACACGGTAGTACCGAAGATTGCCCACCTTTTCACTGGCCAGCAAGCCGGCCCTCTCCAGGTTATCCAACTCCCGCTTAATTCCGGAAATGTCCCGTCCAAGGTGTCGCGCCAACTCCCTTACGTAAAAGCGCTTATCCAACCTAGTAAAAAACAGGGTGAGAAGACTTACCCGTACTTCTGACGAGAATAACCGGATCAACAACAGCCCACCTCATTATTGCCGTTGTTGATATATTTACAACAACCGTTCTTTCCATGTCAACAATAATCGTACAAAAAAATAAATTTTTTTGAAAATATTATTAGAAAGGAAAAATCGGCGCACTCCCAACGATCGGTGCGCACCTCAGCCGTGGCTAATGCATCAGAAACACAGATCGGTCCGCCGTCAAATCCGAGGCAGCGTGATATCGTGCTGAGCTTGATATTTTCCTTTCTTATCGCCGTAGGAGACGAGGCATGGCTCATCGCTCTCGAAAAAGATCACCTGGGCGATCCCCTCGTTGGCATAAATTTTGGCGGGTAGCGGTGTGGTATTACTGATCTCGAGGGTCGCAAATCCCTCCCACTCCGGCTCGAACGGGGTGACATTTAAAATGATGCCGCAGCGCGCATATGAGCTTTTGCCGAGACAGACGGTCAAGACGTTACGAGGAATCCTGAAATACTCCACGGTTCTGGCCAGGGCGAATGAGTTAGGCGGAACGATGCAGACATCGCCCTTGAAGTCGACGAACGAGCGCTCGTCGAAGCATTTCGGGTCTACGATGGTGGTATTGACGTTGGTGAAGATCTTGAACTCGTCCGCCACCCGGATGTCGTATCCATACGAGGATAAACCATACGAGATCACCCCGCTCCGAACCTGCCGCTCCTCAAACGGGGCGATCATCTGATGCTCCACCGCCATCCGCTTGATCCATTTGTCTGATTTGATGGACACAGGTTATCTCCTCTCACCATCCCCGGAGGTCAGGATACAGTTAATGGGTCCTCCCTCATCGTTCCCACCGCTACGCACTCGATGATAGTCCGTGCACGGCAACGGATAGATGCTGCCGCGAAGCGCTACACAAGATTTCACATCACACGGATACGACGTGCCACCAACCAGGATGACTGCACCGCGCTGAATATTCATCATGCACTACCTCGTTTAGTAAGGCGTCTATACCACGCCAGCCTAAAGAGGCTGCCGGCTGATAGCTGACAGCTACCAATCGTTAACACTCGCTAAACCCGCAGGAGTAGCACTTCTGGCAGCCCTCCTCGTAGACGAGGGTGGCGAGGCCGCAGTCCGGGCACATGTCGCCCACCTTGGCGGAAGTCTGGCCGCGAGCCGCAAGGATCTCCTGGACCCCGGGCTCGCTGAGGCCGATATGCTCGGCCAGGACCTGGGCGATGGCATCCGGCAACGACTTGACCCGATCCTTGCCGAAGCCCATCTGCCGCCGGCCGCCGATGCCTGACAGCTGGTTCACGATCTGCTCGACCCGCTCCCTTGGCGACATGGGTGACGGCAGTCTCAGGACCAGTGAGATGAGACGACCGATCGCCTCGGATACGGCAGAGGTGTCGCTCCCGGCCTTCCCCACACTGGCGAACACCTCGAACGGCTCGCCCTCGCCATTCTGGTTCACAGTAACGAAGGCTGTCCCAAGCGGCGTCTCCGCCCGGTAGGTCACGCCCTTCATGGTCCGCGGCCTCGGCTTGACCTTCAGTCTGTCCACTGTGCCCATCTCCGCGCCGGTTGGGAGCACCTCGGATACCTCCTCCTGCGCCACGCCTTCGACTTCGCTTACGGCGGGCTGAGCACCTGTACCGATATGCAAGACCTGCGTGTCCTTACAGCCGTCACGGAAGACCGTAATCCCAAGACAGCCCAGCTCATACGCCGCCAGATAGGCCTTCGCAATGTCCTCCGGCGTTGCCGAGTTGGGGAGGTTGATCGTCTTGGAGACGCCGTTGTCGGTCTGCTTCTGGAACGCCGCCTGCATTCTCACATGCCAGACAGGCTCAATCTCGTGGGCTGTGACAAAAATCCGCTGCACGTCCTCCGGCACACCTTCAATCCCGCGCACCGTCCCTCGCTCGGCTACGCGCCGCATCAGCTCTTCGCTATAGAAGCCGCGCCGCCTGGCAACCTCCTCAAAGATCGGGTTCACAAAGGTCAGGTGCCGATCGCCGACAATGTGTCTGAACGCAACGGCAAAGATCGGCTCAATTCCGGAAGAGCAGCCGACGATGATGCTGATGGTCCCGGTAGGCGCAATAGTCGTGACGGTAGAGTTGCGGATTGGCCTTCCTCCGTTGTAAATGCTCCGCGACCAGCGCGGAAACGGTCCGCGCGCATCCGCCAGCTTCTCGGAGGCATCGTGACCGATTCGCCGGATGAAGCCCATAATCTCCTCACCCAGCCTGACCGCCCCATCGCTATTGTATGGAATGCCAAGCTCAAGCAGCAGATCGGCCCACCCCATGACGCCGAGGCCGATTCGCCGGTTCTTCCCAACCTCCTCGCTGATATCCTCAAGCGGATAGGGATTCACGTCGATGACGTCGTCGAGGAAGCGGACCGCTGTTCGTATGACCTGTTCCAGTTCCACCCAATCGATTCGCTCGGTCGTTCCAGCGTTCTCCGGAATTGAGGGGAGGTAAAATCCGGCCAGATTGATCGACCCTAGATTGCAGGCGTCATTCGGACCCAGCGGCTGCTCACCGCAGGGATTCGTGGCCTCGATCAGCTCATCTCTGGGAATCGGATTGGCCGGACTCGCGTTGATTCGATCAATGAATACCATCCCGGGGTCGCCGGTCCGCCAGGCCGCCTGAACGATTCGCTGAAAGACCTCTCGAGCCTGAAGCCGGCCGGTCACCAGCTTAGTATGAGGATCGACCAGCTCGTAGGTGTCGTCCATTGCCAGGGCGCTCATAAAGGTTTCGGTGGCGGCCACCGAGATATTGAAGTTCGTGATGCCGCCATCCAGCTTACAGTCGATGAACTCGAGGATGTCAGGGTGATCGACCTTGAGAATCCCCATGTTGGCGCCTCGCCTGGCACCACCCTGCTTGACGGCTTCGGTGGCGGCATTGAAGACCCGCAGAAAACTGATAGGGCCGCTGGCCTTGCCGCTCGTTGACTTGACCAGCGTATCCTTCGGCCTGAGGCGCGAGAATGCAAAGCCGGTTCCGCCGCCGGACTGGTGGATGATGGCCGCTCTCTTGACCGCCTCGAAGATCCCTTCCATGGAGTCATCGACAGGCAGCACAAAGCAGGCCGAATACTGCAGCCCATTGTCCTTGCCGGCATTCATCATAGTGGGCGAGTTGGGAAGGAATTTTCCTTCCACCATCGTATCGTAAAACGACTCGGCGACTTGGCGAGCCTCAGCGTCGCTCCTGCCCCACTGTCCTTCGGCCTTGGCGATAGCAACCGCAACGCGCCAGCACATCCCCTCCGGCGTCTCCGTCACGCCTGTCGCATCCCTCACCAGATAACGTTCCCTGAGAACACGGAGGGCCGACTCACTCCACTGTCCATTCTTCGTCGGTCTGGATCCATACGCCTGGATCGTCTCTGCTCCCTCTTGTATCCCGTGAACCGTTGACTCGCCCGTCTTGCCAAGCATGAAGTCCTCCTCTACCTAGGATAATTGACGTCACTCGGATTTGCTGCGTTCTCAAATACTCAATGCAGCATGTATCAATACGCCATCTATCGCCGAACTATCGAATAGATATCTATTGCCCATGAATACTATATCTAGTGTGATGTGATTTTTAATACTACGATATATAGTGCGTGTCAAGAACAAAATACGAGCAGAACAACTCCTGTTGACAGAGGTGGACTGCGGGGTAAGCAGATTCCGGTAGGGAGATAGTCAGGCCTGGGCGCCCCTGACCTTCACTTTCTGGACATAGCCGGAGAATCCCGAGGAAGACCTCGACGCCGCATGAGCCATACCAGCGTCAGGCCTATCGTCGAGACGACTGCCAGGAGAACAACCCAGAGGTTTCGTTGCAGGTAGAGTTTGACAAGATATACGAGGTAGACATCGTTATCGGCTTCCCGCCAGGCCCGCTTATATTCTACGGCGGCCGCATCGTCATGTCCCTCTGCCTGGAGCGCCCGCGCCAACCCGAACCGAGCGAAGGTGTAGTCAGGCTGCGCACGTAAGGCCCGCTCAAACTCATCAATCGCAGCTCGATACTCCTTCCTGCGAAGTCGCGCCCACCCGATTTTCGCCCGTCCCGCCGGATCGTCAGGACTCACAGTTGCCGCCGCCGTCAGGATCTTCAGCGCCTCGTCGGTCATGCCCTTCCGGTAGTAGACCCACCCCATATCGTATAGATAGCCGGAATTGTCGGGCTCAGCCGATAATGCAAGTCGGTACTCTTCTATTGCCTTATCATAGTCGCTTCCCGCATCCGCATACAGGCCTGCCAGGCCGGCATGAGCGCGCCCATAGGCAGGATCAAGCGCAAGGGCTCGACCGAAGGCCTCGCGAGCCTTCTCGCCCTGCTTCAATTCCGACGAAAGCCATCCAAGGCTGGTCCAGGCATCAACATCCGCCGGCTGGATCTGCACTGCCCGCCGAAGTGCGGTCATGGCCTCGTCCCAGCGCCCCTGTCTGGCATACAGGATACCGAGCAGATTCCAGGATACGAAGTCGGCGCCATCCTTGTCAGCCCGCCCTCTCAACTCCCCGACGATCCGATCGTCGGGCCATCCGCGACCGTACGCTTCCTTGAGCCTTACATACACGGAGGCCCGCAGGGGGTCGAGTCGAAGAGCGAATCGGAATGCCTCAATCGCCTCTGTCACCCGTCCCTCCTGCTGCAGGCGTACCCCACGTCGATACGCCTGATCGGCCTCATCGGATCGAGCCGATGCCGCCGGCTGCTCCCCCCAGGCGTGCCCAACCAGGAGCAGGCCGATCACGAGGGTAGCCATCAACCATTGCATCAATCGCGTCCCATCCCCATGACGCTTCGTATTGTCAGGACTCATCTGAGAACAGATCCGATCCCCCGCTGAACCTTCCAGACAAAAGACTTGCCATCACCTGTAGCGGTGCTAGAATCTTGACTGAAAGGAGGTTCTGTATGAACAATATTATCGCCATTGCGACGCAGCCGGACAATATCCCGATCATCGGTATGCTGATCCTGGCGCTGGTTTGCCTCGGATCGGCGATGAAACAAGCGTTTCGCCATGACCGCCTGATCAAAAAGGGTCAGAAAGATCGAATCTTCGAAGAGATGTACAGATAGGAACCCCCTGTCTGCACGTATGACCACCAGGACGGGTCCTTGAAGAGCGAGGCGCATGTTCATTCTCGTGACGACTGCCATTCTGCTCGGTCTGGGCCTGATCCTCTTGCTCAACCGTTCGTCGTCGCCCGTGGCCGCCGAAAAGGCCTACTATCAACCCAGGGGCGCAGAGCAGCAACAGTTGGAACGGCTCGCGCCCGAGCAGTTCGAACGCCTCTGCATCCGTCTCCTGGAGCAGATAGGCCTGTCTGTCACAGACTGCTACCGCAATAGACCGGGGGAGATCGACATCATCGCCGTCAACTCCCAACCGTTCACCGGCGGCAGCTACATCACCCGCTGCGTCCTGACCCCGCCTGAGATGCCGATCTCCTCCACCCAGATCATTGCTCTAAGCGATACGGTGCGCGCCGAAAAGGCATTAAAGGGTATCTTCATCACCACCGGCTTTTTCTCCGAAGAGGTTCCGAAACTTACCGAGGGACCGCCCATCGAGCGTATCAATGGCCAGCGCCTTCGACAGATTCTACGGGAACGTAAGATCCCTTTGGTCTGAACCGGATCGAGGTTGCCGTGACACTCGGCCGGTCAGAAGAGACTCACGAATGGAGCATCAGAGATTCTCTTGTGCGGCGATCTCCGTGTTCTCTATTGATCGATATACTGAAATACGGGCCGTTTGGACAGCACCGGTCGCGGGAATGATAGCAACGCCGGAAATCGGGCGCAAGCGCTGATTGCTCCCCCATCAGGTCTCGGAGCAACTCATGGGTTGGGTGTGACCGATCGACGGAGTGGAAGGAGGTCCATACTATGAGTATGGGGATGTTGCCGACAGATCTTGTGATCGATCTCTCGATCCGTTATGGGTTCAAGGTCCTCGGAGCCATTATCATCCTGGCGGGCGGTCTGCTCGTGGCTCGATGGATCGGAAATATCGTCCACTCGTGGATCGGGCATCAGCAGATTGAGCCTCCAATCAGAATCTTAATCGTCCGCCTTGTCCGGATGGCGGTTGTCCTCCTCACGCTCGTTGTCGTGATTGATAATCTCGGGGTTCAGATCACACCGTTTCTCGCCGGTATCGGCGTGGCCGGGGTCGGCATTGGGCTGGCGCTTCAGGGTGTCCTGAGCAACGTGGTGGCGGGGCTGACGATTATCTTTACAAAACCGTATCGTGTCGGCCAATACATCGAGTTGGCGGGGGAACAGGGCGAGGTCACGATGATCGATATCTTTTCGACAACGCTCGTTCATCCGGACCTGTCAAAGGTCGTTATTCCCAACCGCAAAATCGTCGGGGAGATCCTGCACAATTTTGGGACCATGCGTCAACTGAACCTGAAGGTGGGGGTGGCGTATGGTACAGATCTGAATCACACGCTGGCTATCGTGCGCCAGGTATTGGAGAACAGCGCATATGTTCTGAAAGAGCCGACCCCTATCGTCGGCATCGGTCTGCTTGACGACTCGGCCATCGTGATCTCGATTCGTCCATGGGTCAAGGTCAACGAGTATGATGCGGCCCAGCTAGAGCTGTATCAAGGCATTGTAGAGCGATTCCAGGCCGGTCGCGTCGCTATCCCGTTTCCGCAACGGGAAGTGCGTCTGGTATCCGAGCCATGAGATCCTTCACCGTCTCGTTGCTGAATCGACTGATCTCCCGGCGCCGTTTCCGGGCGCTGCTCGTCTGGTCCGGTGCAGTCTTTGCGGCCTTGATACTGTTTGCGTTTTTTGGTCTGCCTCCTCTTGCACGATCATTTCTGATGCGAACGCTGTCAGAGACGCTTCACCGCCAGGTGACGATCCAACAGATCACGATCAATCCCTTTACGCTCTCGCTGACCGTCAGAGGCGTCACGGTCAAGGACCGAGAGACATCCGACACGTTCGCGTCGTTTGATCAGCTCTTTATCAATCTCGAGAGCTTTTCCGCGTTCCGCTGGGCGCTGATCCTACAGGAAGTGCGCCTGGACCGGCCCTACATCCGGATCGTTCACCACCAGGACGGCTCCTATAACTTCTCCGATCTTCTGGGGACGGGCAGTTCGGATCAAGGCAGCGACACAGCCCCACGCAAGTTCTCATTGAATAATATCCGGATCGTAGACGGCAGTGTCGACTTCCTGGATCAGCCAAAGCACACGAATCATACCGTGAGGGATCTGAACATCGGCGTCCCGTTTATCTCAAATTACCCGTACTATATCGAGACATCGGTCGAACCTAGAGCATCGGCGACGATCAACGGCAGCCGATATGTCCTTGAAGGCAAGACCAAACCGTTTGCCTCCACCAGACAGACCGCATTCGACATCGAGGTCACCGATCTCGACATTCCCCACTATCTTGCGTATGTGCCGGTAAAAACCAACTTGACAATTCGTTCGGGAAAGATGACCGTCAAGGCGCAACTCTCTTTTGTTCAACATCCCAAGCAGGCCTTGACGGTAGAGGGCCGCGTCGCCTTGCGCGAGCTTTCGGTCAGCGACGCACAAAATCGGCCGCTTCTGACGCTTCCCGTAGTAGATGCCGTGCTTGCGCCGACAGAGCCGCTGGCCAGGCTATTCCACCTCGCATCCGTTACATTGGATTCGCCGGAACTGTTCATCACGCGCGATCCGTCCGGGATCACCAACATTCAGACTCTTTTCCCTAAGAATTCGGATGCCCCAGCCGATGTCACGACTGACAATACGCCCACCCCTGTTACAGTGGACATCGACACGTTTCAACTAACCAAGGGAAAGCTCTCCTTTTCAGATGCGGCTGCGGCGATGCGATCCACAACTGAGACACCTGCCGGGGATGACACGCCTGCCAAGCCGGCCAGCATCGTCGCCGAGGAGATCAGTCTAAGGGCCGATCACCTCACGACTGCAACGGGCCGCCAGGGTACGACCACCCTCTCGTTCCGTCTGAACAAAGGGGGAACGGCCTCGGTCGAGGGTCCGGTCGGTTTGACGCCGTTGTCTGCGCGACTGGCCGTGCGCCTCAAAGCCATCGATCTCCGCCCTTTTCAACCCTATTTCACCGATCGGGTCAAGATCCACGTCACGCGGGGCACCGTATCAACGAAAGGTGATCTGTCGATAAGCGATCAGGATAAGTCCGGTCTGCGGGCTGTCTACAAAGGGGAAGTATCATTGTCGCAGTTTGGCTCTGTTGACAAGGTTCATGCGCAGGATTTTCTGACCTGGCAGTCCCTCGCGTTCGACGATCTGGATGTGGGCTATAATCCGATGTACGTACATGCCGACAAGGTCGCGCTGACCGACTTCTATGCCCGCCTGATCGTTCATCCCGATGGCTCCGTCAACCTTGCACAGATTATGGAAAAGGGGCCATCTGAGGACAAACCGATTTCTGCGAATACGTCGCCTACAGCCCCGCAGCCTACCCCCGCTGAGACCTCCAGCCAAGCCCGTACCGATGTCACAATCCGAACGATCACCCTTCAGGGCGGACGCATCAGTTTCTCGGACGCTTCACTGAAACCGGCCTATTCCATGGAGCTGGCGGAGATCGGTGGGAGGGTATCCGGACTGTCGTCGCGCGAAACCACGCTCGCGGATGTTGAGCTGAGGGGCAAGGTCAATCAGTTTGCGCCCCTCGAGATCGTCGGAAAGATCAACCCGCTACGTGACGATCTCTTTGTCGATCTGAAGGCGCGATTCAGCGACATGGACTTGAGTTCGATGACCCCCTACTCCGGAAAATATATCGGCTACTCGATCGAAAAGGGCAAACTCTCGTTCGATCTCAATTATCAGATTGCCAAGCGGAGACTCGATGCCAAGAACAATCTGTTCCTGGACCAGATGACCTTGGGGGAGAAGGTGGAGAGTCCTACTGCTACCAACCTGCCGGTCAGACTAGCCATCGCGCTCCTGAAGGATAGACATGGCGAGATCCATCTTGATCTCCCGGTGAGCGGCAGCCTTGACGATCCTGAATTCAGCGTGTGGAAGATCGTTCTGCAGATCTTCGTCAACCTGATCTCAAAGGCCGCCACAGCGCCGTTTGCCCTACTCGGGGCGCTTATCGGAGGCGGGGAGGAGTTGGGATATCTGGAGTACGACCCGGGAAGCGCGATCGTGGCCGATGCAAACATTCCAAAGATTGAGAAGCTGACCAAGGCGCTGTATGAGCGGCCCTCGCTGAAGCTCGAAATCGAAGGCCATGTTGATATTGAGAAGGATCGAGAGGGACTGCGGCAGCGCGAGTTCACGCGGAAGCTGAAGGTCCAGAAATTCAACCAACGCCTCAAGCAGGGGCAGCCGTCGATCCCGGCCGACGAGCTGAACCTTGAACCGGCCGAGTACGAGCCATACCTGAAGCTGGCCTACAAGGCCGACACCTTTCCGAAGCCTCGCAACATCCTGGGACTTGCAAAGGATCTTCCGGTTCCTGAAATGGAGAAGCTGATGCTGACCCACATTCAGATCACGGATGACGACCTGCGGTTGCTCGCTTCTCAACGCGCCATGAAGGTGAAGGATGCCATCCTGCAATCCAACAAGGTTGAACCGGAACGCCTGTTCATCATCGCGCCGAAGTCGCTGGCGCCAGAGAAACGTGATACGCTGAAGCAGAGCCGCGTCGATTTCAGGATCCGCTGACAGGATTAACATTGACACAGTCTGAGACGAATGTTAGAAACCCTTTGAGTAATTTCCGAACTGCATGGCTGTCATGACGTGGTAAACCGGATGAAGGTGCGTAAGCGATGTTCCTAGACTGGGTTCCGGAGAATATCTCAACCTATGGAGGGGAGATCGACTCGATCTTCCGTCTGATCTATTATATCACGCTGGCCTGGTTTATCGTGACCGTCGGCGCGCTTCTCACCTTCGCGCTGCTGTTCCGTCGACGTGATGGACGCCACGCGGCCTACATCACCGGCGACCGCCTCTCGCAGGCCGCATGGCTGCTGATTCCGACCGCGCTCGTCCTGATGCTCGACCTGTGGATCGACTTTCGAGGGGGCGATGCCTGGGCAAAGGTCAAACTGCACGTGCCGCCGAGCGAGCTGCGGGTGCAGGTGACCGGAAAGCAGTTTAACTGGGAAATCCTCTATCCGGGGCCGGACGCTCAGTTCGGAACACCGGATGATGTACAGATGGACAACGAGTTGCACGTCGCGGTGAACCGGGTCGTCGATGTCACCCTCAAATCCAAAGATGTCATCCACAGCCTGTACCTGCCTAATATGCGCCTGCAACAGAATGTCATACCCGGTCGTGAGTTTCATGTCTGGTTCCAGGCCACCAAGCCCGGCGTCTTTGAGATCCCCTGCGCGGAGCTGTGCGGATTCGGCCATTCCGGAATGGTCGGACACCTGATCGTCCACTCGGCTGAGGAGTACGACAAGTGGGTGAAGGAACAGTGGCCTTCCGCGTTAAGTCCCCTCAAGGCAATCACCCAACCATGACGAATCCTCCAAAAGTAGGCCCCATTCCCTCCTCCATAACCCATACCGCGCATGAGACGCTTGGCTTTTGGCGAACCTATATCTTTTCAACCGACCACAAAATGATCGCCAGGCAGTATCTGTTCCTCGGCCTCTTTATGGCGCTTATTGGCGGCTACCTGGTCTATGTGATGCGCTGGCAACTCGCCTTCCCCGATACGTCGATCCCTGGATTCGGATTTGTGGGGCCGGAGACATACAACGCCCTCACCACGAACCACGGCACGATTATGGTGTTCTTTGTGGCGATGCCGATCTTGCTTGGAGCCTTCGGGAACTTTCTGATTCCACTCATGATCGGCGCCAGGGATATGGCCTTCCCGCGGCTCAATATGCTCTCCTTCTGGATCCTCTTTACATCGTCGCTCAT
>JAHFDH010000150.1 GCA_023249055.1 Candidatus Methylomirabilota bacterium | reverse complement strand
AGAATGCAGTCCTTCTGTCGGATAGAGCTCTCGCATCGCATCATTACCACCTAATAATTGAGGGACTCTACCTAGCTGACGATATAATGTCAATACGCCGTTCGGCGTATATCACCATATATTTGTGTGATTTCGTCATATAACCGGTTATGACTTATTACAATAAACTGAATAGCCTAGATTCTGCGGTAAAAGAATGGCACCAGTCCAATTATTCTGTTATTGGGTATCGTATGTTCTTGACATGCGAATTCCTCACCATTAGTATGGTGAACTTGTGAAGTAGGGGAGAGAGTGGGTTGTTATGTCTAGGTGGATGCTGAAGGCACATAAGGTATTGCAATGAAGCTCCGCTTCTGGGGCACGCGGGGCTCCATTCCCGTAGCGGGACGGACGACCGTCCGTTATGGGGGCAACGGCGTCTGCGTGCAGGCGCAGCCTGACGACGGCACCCATATCGTATTCGACTGCGGGACCGGCGCGCGGCCCCTTGGCCTGACCTGGCCGGCGGCGGCTCCATCGGTACTTTACCTCCTGCTGAGCCATTATCACTGGGATCATGTCCACGGCCTCCCCTTCTTTGATCCGGCTTACCACCCCGGCACCCAGCTTCATGTTTACGGCCCCAAAGGGGTGGAAGAGACGATGGAAGTGGTGCTGGCCGGGCAGATGCGGCGGAGCTACTTCCCCGTCCAGTGGAAGGATCTGCGCGCCCAGATCGTGACGCACGAGATCAGCGAGGGCGTGGTCTGCATCGGCGGGTGTACCGTTCGCGCCCAATGGCTCAACCACACCTCCCCCTGCCTCGGGTACCGCCTGGAGGCTGGGAGCGCCAGCGTGGTATACGCGACCGATCACGAACCGTTCGCCTGGGCGGGCGCGGCATCCGCTCTGGCCGCGCGGCTCCCGCATCCCGGCGACCGTCGCCACGCGGAGTGGCTGACCGGCGTCGATCTGCTCATCCATGACGCGCAGTATACCGAGGCCGAATACGCGACGAGGCGAGGTTGGGGGCACAGTCCTGTGGAGTACGTCGTCGATATCGCCATCCTGGCAGGCGTTAGACGTCTGGCCCTGTTTCATCACGATCCGGCCCGCTCAGATCAACAGTTGACGCAACTAGTTCGGCGAATGCGGCGCCGTATACGTGAGCAAGGCTCTCCTCTCGAGATCATCGCAGCGGCGGAAGGGCTGGAACTCATTGTGCCGGAGCGCGCTTCCGCTATGCCGGCCTAAACAAATAAACGGTAATTCCGGGCCACATCCCCCATCGTCTCCCTGAAATCCTCCCGCCCTTCGTTCGCTTCACCCCTCCCTCGCAATACCCCATGCGCGGGCAGCGCGTCTATAGGAATGAAGGGCCTTCCCTTCCGTCGCCACACCGGCTCCTCCACATACGTCGAATAGCGTATTGACACGGACGACCCGATGTGTGCCAAAATGAGCGTTATTTTGTCTGGACATTTCATCCCCGAGCAAAAAGGTGGGCGGCGGATGGCTGATACGCTTGTATCAAATTATGCTTGACGTGAAGTATGCCGCTATGTTTAATTGTGGCGCCATACCAGTAAGATACGGTCATATGGTCCAGTATTGTGTCAAGCCGTGTAATGGCGACTTGTCCATTGAAAACGACGAATGCCGCTTATTTTAATGGGAACCACTATGGCGGACACTGTGTTTGCCGGCAGCACCTCGAAGTGGGGTAGCTGGCTCGATCTGTCCATCGCTTCGACGATCTGGGTCTCGGTCCTGATCCTGGCCGGGATCCTGCTCTCGCTGATCCTCTTCAGAGGCAGGCAAACGGAGCGACAAACCCTCTGGTGGCACCTCCTCTTCCTCGGCATCTTTCCCATCCTGCTGCTGGCGGTCGATAACTTCGCAACGCTGGAATACACCAAAGAGGTCCGGTTTTGCGGCAGTTGTCACAAGGCGATGCAGTCCTACGTGGAGGATCTGCACAATCCGGGGAGCCGGTCTCTGGCGGCGTTACACTTCCGGCAGCGCGCCGCGTGGGGCAGCGAGTGCTATGCCTGCCATGCCAATTACGGGCTGCACGGCACCTTTGCAGCGAAGCTCACAGGGCTCCGAGAAGTCGTAACGTACGTGAGCGGGCGGTATCAGCTTCCCATCCGGATGCAACACGCCTTTGAGAATGTGTTCTGTCTCAAGTGTCATGACGGTACCACGCACTTCGTGGCGCACACGGTCCACCTGACCATCCTCGACCAGCTTCGGGCCGAGGCCCTTAAATGCACATTCTGCCACCGGCCGGCCCACGTCCTGTCGGCGGCCCAATCGACGGCCGGAATAGGCGGAGCGAGCTAATGAGCGTCTGGAAGTTCGTCCCCGCACTCCGAACCGGCGACTGGCGATCCAAGCTCATGACGTGCTCCCAACTCATGATCGGCACCGCAGCGCTGCTCAGCCTGCTCAGCATGCTCACCCGCAATCCACTACTGCTTGTCAGTTTCATGTCCGTGCAGGGACTCCTCCTGGTGGGTGTGATCTGCTTCGTGATTGTGGCGCTCATCTCCCAGCGGACCCTGGTGACGGAGGAGTATGGCCCGGGTGACATAATCTTCCGCGAGGGCGACCCCGGCCGACACGTCTATATCGTCAAGTCCGGGACCGTGGAAGTGCTCGTGCAACAACCGGACGGCACCCAAAGGGCGATCAAACAACTCGGGACGGGGGAGACTTTCGGCGAAATGGCGCTACTGCGCCAAGCCCCGCGCAGCGCGACCATCCGTACCGTCACGGCCGCGCAGGTCTTCAAGATCAGCCCTGACGACTTCCTTGCGCTTTATACCCATCTACCCCGTGTCAAAGAAACGTTCAGTCAGATCATGATGGACCGTTTGGGCGAGCTGGAGCGCCGCTAGGGGATCTCGTGCGCTATCGATCCGATAAACTACACCCCCGTTCCTTCGGAGGTCGAAGGACCGACGCGAATTCGATCCTTCACCATCCTTAACCGTGGAGAAGTGTGGCGAACGGACCTGATTGCGCGTTTTCCATCGAACATTGAGCCCCTGGGGTTCGGCAGGGGAGAGACCTGTTGCCGTCAGCTTCTTATGACTGGGGATAGTGATGAAAGGGACATGACATGGAAAAGTTGGATGAAGTGCGGTTGGAGGTGGATCTGGCCTACCGCTATGAGTTCTTGAAGAATTTCGTCGGCTTCGGCGATGAAGATGTGGCCGCGATACGAAAGGTCCTTGCCGAGCTCGTTCCACAGGTATCGGAGATAGTCAAGGAACAGTATCGGAAGCTTCTCGCCTACGATGCGACTGCCCGCTATTTTGTCGAAGGTCAGCATGGGGATGGAGGGCCACTCTCTATGTCCCTCGCCGATCTTACAGCCGAGCATGGGCAGGTGAAGTTCCGAATGGACCATATGCAGCGCTATCTCATGCAATTGCTCGGTCATTCATTCGACGGTAAGATTGCGCTCCTGTTCGATGCTGTGGGCAAAATACACACGCCTAAAGCCGGTAATCCGAGAATCAATGTTCCACTCGTGCAGATGAACGCGTTCATGGGTATGCTCGTCGACCTTTTGACTGGTCGGTTGCTCGCGTTGAACACGGATTACGAAAGCAAGATCAACTGTCTGCGTGCATTTCAGAAGCTGCTCTGGCTTCAGAATGATTTTATCACCCGTCATTATGCGGCCGGCGACATCCGGTCGCTCATGCGCATGGTGCCGCTCTTTGCGATGCTGACAAATGAACGGATCGAGGAGGTTGCGCGCCTGCTCCGGCCGCGTCTCGTCCAGCCGGCCAAATACGTCGTCCGCCGTGGCGACCCCGGCGACAGCATGTTCTTTATCACTTCTGGATTCGTAGATGTCAAGGTCGAACCGGAACCTATCGGGCTCGGTCCGGGTGACTATTTTGGAGAGATAGCGCTAGCCCTTGGAGGCGGGCGCACGGCCGACGTCGTGACAGTGGACTACTGCCAGTTTCTCGAGCTGCACCGCGACGATTTTCATCGATGCCTTGAGCCGGATCTCATCGAAGAGGTGCGCCGTGTGGCCGAAGCCCGGCTGCAGAGCGAACCGCTATCTCAAGTACGAATCGATTTGCAATAGGACCGTCCTCGAAACTGTGACCTGAGACAGTGAAAGGAGTTGACCATGTTTTGTAATCAATGCGAACAGACTTCGAGCGGTACCGGGTGCACAGATATCGGCGCGTGCGGGAAAGACCCGGATATCCAGTCCTTGCAAGAGACCTTGCTCTACGGTGTCAAAGGCATGGCGACCTATGCGCATCACGCCCGACGGCTGGGCAAAGTAGATGAAGAGGTCGATGCCTTTGTAGAAGAGGCGTTGTTTGCGACCATGACCAATGTCAACTTCGACTTTGACAGCCTGTTGGAGATGGTGCTCGAATGTGGCCGGGTGAACCTGCGCGTGATGGAGATGTTAGACGCGGGCCATACGGAACGCTTCGGTGTGCCGACACCTAGTACGGTCTACGAAGGGACGAAGGCTGGCCCCGGAATCCTGGTCACCGGTCATGATATGTTGGACCTGTCGGCGTTGCTCGATCAAACCGCGAGCGCTGGGGTGAACGTCTACACGCATGGTGAAATGCTGCCGGCCCA
>JAHFDH010000149.1 GCA_023249055.1 Candidatus Methylomirabilota bacterium | reverse complement strand
ATTTCCTTGTGGCTGTGATGCTTCTTCAGCATGATGATCGGTTTCCATTCTCTGGTCTCGAAGCGCCAGTTAATCCGGTCCGATACGGCCTCGACGGCCGCGATCAGGTCCTGGTATTGCTTGATGTGAGTCCGGCTGGGCGCTCCAAGCTCTACAAAGGTAAATTGGCCCTGGTACTCCGGGCATTGTTCTAGAAACCGTTCGATGCCACGAAGCCGCTCCAGAATTCCTTTGGTATAGTCGATCCGGTCCACCCCGACTGCCAGGTAGGATGCCCGGACGCCGAGGTCCCTGAGGACTCCCTCCTTGGTGTCCCTGGCAGAGTGAATGGCGTCGCCTGATGACGACAGGTCCGGATAGGCGATACTGATCGGATATGGCTTGACATAAGTCCTGTGGTTTCCGCGTCTGACCGCGAAGTGTTCCCACTCGATCCGGGATTCCAATGCGCGATCAACTGTCTCAAGAAAGTTATTGCAGTGGAACTGGATGTGGAACCCGATCAGGTCTGCGCCCAGCATCCCGTGGAGCAACTCACGTTGCCACGGACAAATGCCGAACGATTCGGGATTGGGCCATGGAATATGCCAGAAGAGGGCCACGCGAGCGTCAGGGCGTTTTTCCTTGATCAGCCTCGGGAGCAGGGCGAAGTGGTAATCTTGAATAAGCACGCACGGTTCATCGGCGTTTTCCAGCTCCTCTAGAGTGGCCAGGGCAAACTTCTCGTTCACAAGCTGATAGTATTTCCAGTCTTCCGCCCGAAAGACGGGCCGGGTGTGGGCAATATGGCAGAGAGGCCACAGCCCTTCATTGGCAAACCCATAGTAATAACCTTCCTCTTCCTCCTTTGTCAGCCATACTCTCCTGAGGGTGTAATGCGGCTCCTCGGGAGGAACTTTCAGCTTCCCTTCGTGATCAACGACCTCGCCGTCGGCGTCGCCGCTGCCATGGGCGATCCAGGTGCCTTCACTGGCGGTCAGCACGGGCTCGAGAGCAGTGACCAGGCCGCTCGCGGGGACGACGCACTCGATTTTTTTCCCGCTTCTTACGTGGACATAGGGCTCCCGATTGGAGATGACGAAGATCGACTTCCCCTCGAGTTTTGCTCGTAGATGCTCCTTCAGGAGATCGGGAGTCCAAATGGAGCCACCCGCTTGCCTGAGCCTTGCCTCTTCCTCGGCAGCGGCTCTTGCTGCGGAAAGGCTCTTGGCCAGGTGTGTCACTTCCGTTGCAAGTGGCTTCAGAAGTCCCTCCTCAAAAGGCAATGAAGGCTCACCCACCTCGCCTTTGCGCAACCGCTTCATCCAGTCGGCCATCTTTGCGATGGGTCCGACGACGCTCCAACGCACAATGACCAGTATGGTCAGCGAGATCAAAATGGCTTGCACCAGCAAGCGCACAAAATTGACCTGCCAGACGTGCCGCACGCGGTCCTGAATATAGGAGGCATTGTGGAAAAGTGCGAGGGCCCCGACCACTTGATCCTCGGGGCGGACGGGCAGCACGTATACGTACATCTGTGCCATTCCAACAGTTGTGAAATCCCCGCCTTCCTGATTCGCGCCGATGGCGTCCATAACCATCCTTGGGGGTGTTGAGAGCTGCGTGGCCAGACTTGGCGTGACAGCGAGGAGAGTTCCCTTCTCATCGTATACGGCGACTCCGGCAAGCCTCTCTCGATTGCCGAACTTCTCAACGAGCCGCTGGAGCCGCCTGGAATGTCCCTGCGGCAGGAGAGGCTCAATGGTCTCTCCCAGGCTCTCGGCCAGCAGCGACGCGCGGCGTTCGATTTCTACCCTCTGTCTCTGTCTTTCATTCTTGACCTGCACCAGGGTGAATGCCAGCACGATCAGGCTGACGACCGCAACGATGGAGAGCACTAGACGGAGCGTTATGCGCATACCCTGTTCCTCTCAAACTGCCGGGGCGCCACACGGGAGGCCCGGGACTCCTGGGCCATCGTCCGGTTTCGGTTCCCGCGTCGTGGCCTTGTCCGGTTATTCGGTCAGGATAATCAGCATGCTCAGGTAATCTGCCAGGTGTCGCGTGACCAAGAACTCCTGTCGAACGTACTTCCGTCCCGCCTCCCCCATCCTGGCGATCAAATCCGGATTGTTCAGCAGGTACCGGATTCGGAACGCCGCCCCTTCCACGGAGTTCACCGTATAACCGGTTACATCGTATATCACCTGAACGGTGATCCCGCCCACGGCACCCCCGATGACCGGTTTGCCCTTCCACATGGCCTCGGCGACCGTAAGGCCGAACCCCTCTCGGAGGGACTTTTGCAAAACGATCGTGGCTGCTCTCTGCAAGGCGTTGATCTCCAGGTGGGCGTCCGGCGGTAGTTCGAGGATGTGGATATCCGGGTCATTACCGGCAGCTTCCCGCACTTCTGCCAGCACCGCTACACCCTCCGGATCGTCATCGGCCCCGCCACCTGCCAGGATCAATCGACAATCGTTGTATTTCTTCACCAACCGATAGGCGTTGATGACCCCGATCGGATCCTTGAAGCGGTCGAACCTGGAAACCTGGAGGAGAATCGGCTTATCTCTAGGGATGTTGAATCTTTCCAGGACTCCATCCAGCTCTGCTGGGGTGAGGTCGCGATTCTTCTCACTGAGTGGGTCAATGGATGGGTACACAAGGAACTGTGGGATAGAGAGGCGCTGGGCGAACTTCGGCAGCGAAAAGATCGCAGCGTCGTACTTGGCCACATACTTCCTCAGGAGCCGCCAGGCCTCGCGCTGCGGTTTCGAGAAATCGATATGGCAGCGCCATACCCACTTTCCCTTACGAGGTCGATGTTCGATGAGCGGCGCAGGCTGGGGGTCGTGGATGAGCACCAGGTCCCCCTCAGGTGAGAGGCTCCTAGCATTCGCCCTATTGGTGGCCGCGTAGACATCCAGCATGTCTTTCGTAATAGCCTGGTTCTGCCCCTGCAAGGCGTTGTGAAAGGCCTTCGTTGCAGCGTAAAAAGCAGCGCTCCCCTCGATCACCTCCCACCGCGCATCCACTCCCAGGTCGGTCATGATCGGTACCAGCCGATGAAGGATCTCGGCCACGCCGCCACCGTGACGCGTGGAGTTGACGTGTAGAAAGCGTCTTCCCCGCACCCGGTCCGCCAGGCATCGGAGGAACTCTACGGTCCCCTTAGGGACGACATCACGATAGTCGTCCAACCGAACGGTGTTCACAGGTCTTGCCCTCGAGCCAGTGCGAGGTCACAGTAAGCCAGCATCTGAGACCGCAGCCGTTCCAGACCTCCGATGTAGGGGTCAAAGGCCTGGACCTTGGCAGCAAGGCCTGGCAAGCCGAGACCATCCCTTAGCCAGGTGGAAAAATCGTTCTGCCTGCGCTCCAGCCGAACCCGGGCTTCCAGGGCATGGTAATAGATGGCGCGGTTGTCCACCTCCCTCAGGGCGTTTCGGAACTCCTCGAGGGTGTGGACCTCGATTCCGGTTGGTACCCCAACGATTCGCGACTCGATAAAGTGAAACGGTTCCCCATACACAACACGGGGAACAATCGTTATGCTCTTCAGGTGATCTTCCACAACGGCGATGATCTTGTCTCGCAGGTCCGAGAGCGTTTCAAAGTCGAGCGGTTCCAACACCGCAAGTCGCTCTCCCAATACTCGGTCGCGGATCTGGATCGCGGCCCACGTGGCGAAATCGTTCGAGTAGAGGCCGGCCCTGTAGCTGTGGCGGAGCAATGATCCGTGGGTGTGGTAGAAGATCGAATCGAGCGAACCCTGTTTCAGGAAGGCCGCCAGCTCCCTCTCGGTCTCGGCTCTCAGCCCGAGCATCTGTCGGAGTTCAACGCAGCCAAAAAATTCGAAGGGCACCTCGGCACGCGCTCGCATTCACACCTCCTCTCTAGGGGCCACCGACGGGACGTTCATGAGTGTCCACCGAATTGGCCCCTGGGTTCGCCAAGGCATGTTCTGATCTGTCGGCAACCACCTACCCCGACCTTTGGCGGTCCCCACGGCGCCGGCTTGCCACCGCGGCGTCGCAGAGAGGGAGCTTGAATACTGGTACCGTTCCAACTATTTATGGCGACTTTGCCTTTCCGCGCTGTCGCGAGCATTGCCGCCTCGTAGGAGCGACCCGGCGGGTCGCCCCTACCATTCGGCGCGTCCCGTTCCAACGGCTTGGCGTGGGGGCCCATGCCATACGGGGGCATCCCGTTGGAACGGGACACATCAAGTTGGAACGGCACTGGCACGCAAGAAGATCACTTGATTCGGCTATCGTGGGATCCTCCCAAAGAGATCGGCGCATCGTAACACAACCCTTCCCTCACTTTCAACGGTGCCCCAGTGCCGCCCCAAGATTATTAAAAGGGTTCCGACCAATCTTGACCGAACGCAAATTCGGCTCCATGACTGCTCCAGAATCCCATCAGGGGCCTTAGGTCGGCTAGTGCCGTTCCAACTTTATCTGCCAAACATCACAATGGTCCACAGGCATCTGGATCGGCCGTCGCAAGACCTTGTCATTTGTGCGAACAAGTTGGAACGGCACTAGCGTTTCAAAGTCAACCAATGAAATAACTATCACCCGACTCCGGTTTTGAACGCTTGGCCCGGCGGCGGCTTGCCACGGCGGCCATCCGACGTCCTCGCCTGAG
>JAHFDH010000148.1 GCA_023249055.1 Candidatus Methylomirabilota bacterium | reverse complement strand
GGCGGCTCAGTGGGCTCCAAATGCTGGCAAGCTCCCGCTCCCGGTGAGTCCTAATTGGTAATCATGATCGAAGTCCACTTAGCCAAATAGTGGAGGGGGGTGGAGGTCCGCCCCCCTCCCTTCTCGGAGGGGACGAGCTTATGGCGCTCTTGACACAACAGCAAGCTCTAAGCCTGGAACGGAAGTTTGATATCATTATCCTTGTTGCGGCATTTACCGGTACGGTTGCCGGGTATCATATTCACCAGATGCTGACCGTCGGCGACTGGGACTTCTGGTTGGACTGGAAGGATCGACGCTGGTGGGTCACGTTGACACCGATTCTGTTGATCACCTTCCCCGCGGCGTCGCAATATTTCATGTGGGAAAAGATGCGTCTGCCGATCGGCGCCACCTTTTGCATCATGACGCTTCACTTTGGTCAATGGATGAATCGTGTTTTTAACATGTATATGTGGGCCTGGTTCCCGGTCAACTTTACGACCCCCGGTCTGTTGATCCCCAGCGCGATCTTTTTGGACGTCACCCTGATGATGACGGGGAGCTACATGTTCACGGCGCTGTTCGGCGGCATGGGGTGGTCCCTGTTGTTCTATCCGTCGAACTGGGTCTGGCTGGCTCCGTTCCACCTGGCCGTCAAGCACCCAAGCGGGCCGCTCATGTCGATTGCCGATCTGATGGGGATGGAGTATGTGCGCTCCGCCACGCCCGAGTACATCAGGATCGTCGAGCGAGGGACGCTGCGGACATTCGGACGTGACGTCACGCCGGTCTCCTCGTTCTTTGCCGGTTTCATCAGCGGGCTCGTCTACGTCTGGTGGACGTTTATGGGGAAGTGGATCAGCAAGCCGGTATGGCTCTCTCGGACGTAGCTGTCTCATCGACGCAAGCCGTGTGGTGGATTCGTGGAGCAAGCGTGCAACCTAAAAGAAGACTCCACGTGGTGCTGCGGTACGAATGAGTCGACCCTTATCCATGAGTGAGGCAGGAGGATAACAATGAGGATAGGACGAGCGGCGTTGTCGGCGATCCTACTTGGAGTGATCGCCGTGTCCGCGGGAGGAACCGCATGGGCGCACGGCGAGCGATCGCAAGAGCCCTTCCTTCGGATGCGTACGATAACGTTTTACGATACCAAGTGGTCGAAAGCCCGGGTGAAGCCCGGAGAGACGTTGGATCTCACGGGGAAGTTCCATACGTTCAGTGAGTGGCCGAGGGCCGTCTATCTCCCGGAATCGATCTTTCTTCACTACTCTGTGCCGGGCCCATCAATGCTGAAGAAAGAGGCATGGATGAACGGCATGCCCGTCATTAACTCCACCAGTACGAGGCTTGGCGGTGACTACGATTATAAGCTCAATATTATGGGGCGGGTCACCGGGACCTATCACGTTCACCCGATGGTCAACATTGAGGGTGGTGGCCCGTTGGTCGGCGGCGGTGAATTTGTCACGGTCGATGGCGACTGGAGTGGCTTTACTAACAATGTGACCACCATCGATGGTCAGACGATAAATATGGAAAACCACGGGCAGGGGCGGATTATCGGCTGGTGGCTGCTGTGGACCGCAGCCGGGGCATTCTGGCTCCTGTATTGGGTGGTGCGGCCGTTTACGCGGCGAATCTTTCAGGTGGGGGTTGTGCCTGAGGAGGAGCTGGTCAGCCCCGGCGATCGAACGGTGGGACTCGTGCTTATGGTTGCCACGGTTCTCATCGTCTCCATTGGCTACGTCACCACCAACGGCGCCTACCCGATCACGATTCCGCTGCAGACCGGTCGGATGGACGCGCCCGAGCTGAAGCCGACGACCGAGTTCACGCCGTACGCTCACGCCACCGTCAAGGCCAGGCCTATTACAGCGGTCTATACGGTGCCGGGGCGGTCTCTCGGGATGGTGATCGAGGTGACGAACGGCTCCAATAGGCCCCAGCATTTGGGGGGATTCATCACGGCCAACCTGCAATTCCGCGATCCGAACTTGTTTCCGGATTCGCGGCTGAAGATCAAGGTGGAGCCGTCCGGCCCCATCGCGCCAGGCCAGACCGCTACGGTGTCGGTCGATGCGACCGATGCGGAATGGGAATACCAGCGGTTGGCGGAGTTGATCTACGACTCGGACAGCCGGTACGGCGGCCTGCTGGAATTCTTTGATAACGATAAGAACCGGCAAATTGTTGAGGTCGGCGGTCCTGTCATTCCGTCCTTTGAGGGTGGCGCCACCGCGCTGTCCGGCGGGGGCAAGTGGCGACCGACTACTCAGTATAAATAGGTAGGAAGGAGAGAGACGATCATGGAATTTGCCGCTCAAGGGATGAATCTTGCGTTGTTGCTCATGTTGTTGTTTGTACTCATTACGCTGGTGAACCAGGCGTAAGCGAGTTTGAGGGGGGTCCCAATCTTTGGAGTTCTCGTATCGGGGATTTCAGGGGTTGGGACCCCCAACCGGCGCTCCCATGCGTGAGGCGCAGGAAACACTGCAAAGGCTGAGGAGCGACGAAACCCAAGGAGAAGAAAGTAGGTCTGGCGGTCATGAGGTATTTGAGGGCGATTGGGTGTGCAGGTCTGATCGCGGCGACAGGAGTAGCGCCGGCATGGGGTCACGGCGGAGGCGGCGGGGGAGGGATTACCGACAACGATCTTTGTTCGCGCGAGAAGGGACAGTATCTCGTCCACTTCAGCGCCTATCAGCACGCTGCGGCGGGAGCGGCCCCTCAGCTCGCTCAGTTGAAGGAGCTTAAGGATGCGGATCTGAGGCGATACCTCGACGCGATGAAGGACGAGTTCCAGTCCTACTGTCGAGATATACCGAAAACGGGAAAGGCGACGCTGACATTTGATCTCATCAGTGATGTGCTTCGAAGAGTTCCGGTGGCGGTCCGCGTTGTAGAGGCGTCGGAGCGCGATAATTCCGGAACTGTCCTATATATCCCCCAGCAAGTCTATCCTTCCGGCGTAGTAAGGGCTGAAACCGATTTCGCGAAGGCCGGGAAGTATAGGGCAGTCGTGGAGGTCGAGGAACCTGGCGGATCTCACGCTGGGGGCGTCGCCGGTTCAGCCGGCCATGGTCATGACGGGGCGACGTTGGTGAGCGAGAAGCATGGCAGTAACGCGGAGGAGGAGGTGTACCACAGCCACGATTCCACCTTCAGCTTCCCCTTCACCGTCGGGTTGAAGACGCCTCGAGCCTCCGGTCGTAGCTCTTCGATGATGAGCAATCCAAGTATTGTGGTGGTGGCCATCGCAGGTGTGGGTATCGGTGCCGCACTGTATGTGAGACGAAAAAAGAAAGCGGTCTGAACTTTTAGCTTACTTATAAAAGCCGTTAAAAAAATGTAACCCTCTCGCGACATTACTCGCGAGAGGGTTTTTTATTGACGCAAGCCAAGTATTTTCGAGGCTCGCTCGGTACGAAGCTGTTACGCTGAAGGTGGTGGCGTGGCCAACGGTGCGCTGAGTACAGCGGCAGCTTCGGCGCTGGGCTCGCCGCCGGTCTCAGGGCTGGCGGCCGGACGCGCAGGCTCGAGCGCTACGACCTTCCCTGCCATCACGTCGTCCAGCTCTTCCGCGTAGAGGGTTTCGCGCTCGATCAGGGCCTTCGCCACCCGCTGCAGCTTCTCACGGTTTGCCTCGATCGTCTGGCGGGCGTGCTGGTAGCACTCGTCGATGATGCGGCGCACCTCCTGGTCGATCTGGTAGGCGATCTCTTCACTGTAGTTTCGACTGTCGATCATATCACGGCCAAGAAAGACCGGTCCGCCCTGCCTGCCAAGCGTGACCGGACCGAGCTTGTCCGACATGCCGAAATTGGTCACCATCCGACGAACCATGTTCGTGGCCTGCTCAAAGTCGTTTGACGCGCCGGTGGTGATTTCGCCAAAGACGAGATCCTCAGCGACCCGTCCCCCCATGCTGACACTGACCTCCGCAAGCAGTTCGGATCGAGTGCGGGTGTAGCGGTCCTCCGGTGGAGCGCCCATCACATAACCGAGCGCCATCCCCCGCGACACGATGGTGACTTTGTGGGGCGGATCGGCCTTGGGAAGCAGCTTCCGCAGGATAGCGTGTCCGGCCTCGTGGTACGCCACCATCTCGCGCTCCTTCGGAGTCAGTGCGCGACTGCGCCGCAGTGGTCCAGCAATGATGCGTTCAACGGCCTCGTCAAAATCAACCATACTGACGCGATCTTTATCATGCCGAGCGGCCAAAAGCGCGCCCTCGTTCACGACGGCCGCCAGATCCGCTCCAGAGAAGCCAGGTGTCTGCTTGGCGAGTACATCAACGTTCACATCCGCCGCCAACGGCATCTCGCGCAGGTGCACCTGCAAGATCGCCTTGCGGCCCTTGCTATCCGGATTGTCCACGATAATCCGTCGATCAAACCGCCCGGGGCGCAACAGCGCAGGATCAAGAATGTCCGGACGGTTGGTGGCGGCAATGACGATAATGCCGATGTTGCCCTCAAAGCCGTCCATGGCCACCAACAGTTGGTTCAACGTCTGCTCGCGCTCATCATTGCCGCCGCCGAGGCCGGCACCGCGGTGACGGCCTACCGCATCGATCTCGTCAATGAAGACGAGACAGGGAGCGTTCTTCTTAGCCTGTTCGAACAGGTCGCGGACGCGACTGGCGCCCACCCCCA
>JAHFDH010000031.1 GCA_023249055.1 Candidatus Methylomirabilota bacterium | reverse complement strand
AGTATGCCGCGATCCAACTCAGAGAGATCACCAACAGATCCAACAGGAGCATCAGGCTTTCAAGAAACTTACTGTGTCGCTTGAGCATGATGCTTATTCCTTTAATTTGACACGACAGGAACCTTGAAGCCAGAACTGCTTGTGAAAGCTCAACTTTTTTCTGAAGGATCGTGGAAACAGACGCGCCCTGATCCCAAGCTGAAGGCCCGCGTATTTGATGACGGCTTCCAGGAACGCATAAGAGATCCATCTCCACTCGCCACGGGAGATCAGGAATCGCAGTTGACCCTTTAAAAAGCTCCAGCCTTCCCCATGAAGAGGAGCCACTGAGCGTATCCATCTATTGCTGCCGAAGAAGATCCCGATGTCGAAGTACCGATTGAATTGCTGACGCAAGCTGTACGCATGAGAATGAATTACGGCTGCCCTTGGCTCATAGGCGATCCTGTAATTTGCCGCAATCAGCTTTGTTGCCAACGCCATGTCCTCGTTCATGATGATCGGTTCCGGAAATCCCCCAACTTCCTCGAAGGCGGACCGTCTGATCGCGGAACAAACATTAGAGAAAAAAAAGGTCTTTATACCGAGACGGGGGATGTCTATCCTCCCCTTCACCATCGGCTCGTCCCCATAGTTGAACGATCGAGCAAACGCCTCCAGTGGAGAGGCGTCGTGCCTCGGTACCTGCCTGCCATAGACCGCGGCGACGTCCCCATCGACCTTAAGCGGCTCTATCAACCGCTCCAACCAATCGTTAGACGCCGGCAAAGCATCGTGGGTCAAGAACACTAAGACCTGCCCGTTCGATTGTTTTGCCCCCAGGTTCCGAGCCCTCCCATGATCGAACGATCCCGGAGGGATGCGTACAACCGTTATCGGCAGATCCCGATTCAGGCCGCCGGATACGCCGTCCACGCTCGAATTCACCACAACGAGCTCATCCGGTCCGGTTGTCTGAGCCAGCATGGCGTCCAAGAGCTTGGGAAGATGGAGACCTGGCTGATCTGTCGGAATGATGATACTGACTTCAACGTGCTGCTTCACCCCAAGTCCTATCTGCGCAGGATCCTGATCCAACGTCTTGAGGGCCCATTCAAGCCTGTCCGACCGGCTACGCTTACGGACCTACACAAACCAGCGACCGATCTGGTCCGATGAGGCGCGGCGGCGCGCCATGATAATATCCCGCTTATGACGGGCCCTGGGCCAATACTGCTTCAGGTCCAACACCGACCTCCAGAGCGCAGGCTCTGCAAGGGAGACGTAGGCCATGGCGCATACCCCCAGCCCGAGGATCGACAAGCAATCCCGCCGCAACAGGGCCGGGAGTTCATTTTTGATCATCATCAAGTAATGGTTCTTGAGGGAATGATATTTCCGGAGCCAGGGGACGCGCCGTCGATTCTCGCCGCGCCTCCATCCCCTCAGGTGACGGGCAGTGGCCGCAGGATGGTAAAGAGCGGTCCATCCGAACAACTGAGCCCGCCAGCAGATATCGATGTCCTCCTTGTAGGCAAAGAAGTCCTCGTCGAAATACTCTCCATCGATTCGGACGTCCTCGAGCATTGACCTGCGGTAGAGGACCGCCGCCCCGCAGACGCTGAAGATCTCCTCTGGTCTGTCATACTGATCCACATCCGGCTCACCGTGGCCGCGGTCGATGACCCGCCGGGTTCTGAAGATGACGTGACCTGTGCTGTCGAGTATCGGTGATGCGTCGCCACATAGCTCACTGGCGACAGGGGAATCGTCCAGGAGGAGCTTCCCGCCCGTTACACCCGCACCAGGAGTCGATTCGATGACCCGGACCAGTTCTTCCAGGTATCGATGATCGAGCACCACATCAGGGTTGAGCAGTAAGATGTCCTCGTGTCGGTCCGCCTCCCGAATGATGTGATTGGCTCCCCCGCCATATCCCAGGTTGTCCTGCATCGAGAGGATCTGCACCCCAGGGTAGGCCCTGCCGATAGGGCCAATCTTATCAGCGTAACTATGGTTGTCGAGCACGATGATCCGCTCAGGGGGGAGCGTCTGTCGCTTCACGCTGTCCAGACAGGCAGGCAAATGTCGGTAATCACCGTAATTGACGATCCCCACCGCCACCCGTGGATCAGTCACAATCTCTTCCCCCCTCTACCTCAGACGAACAGTCGAGCAGACCGCCTCGACAGACATTCTAAGATGTCAGCGTACCGATATCAAACAAGAAAGCAGACGCCGGACTTCACGCCCCCTGGAGCAGCGCGCGTTCGGCAAGGTAGTCGGCAAGGGCATCGCGCCAGTCGCGCAGATCGTCGAGACCCAGTGATCGTAGGTTCGCATTGTCCAGGACGGAATAAGCGGGGCGCGCGGCAGGGGCCCCATAGGCGACGCTGGTTGTCTCATGCACGGCGGTACGTAAGCCGGCCAGTTCCACAATCGCCAGCGCAAACCGGTACCAGGAGCATTCCCCGTTGTTACTGATGTGGTACAACCCGTAGGCGCCTGTCTCGACCAACCGGCGAACCTTACCTGCCAGTTCCTTAGCGCTCGTGGGGGTCACGATCTGGTCCCCGACAACTCGGATCTCACGCCCATCCGTCGCCAGCCTGAACATCGTTTCAACGAAATTCCCTGCCTTACTCCGACTCCCCGCCAGGCCGTACAACCCGCAGGTCCGGATAAGATAATACCGATCGAGGAGCGCCCGGACGAAATATTCCCCTGCAAGCTTCGAGGCGGCGTAAACGCTCAGCGGCCCGGGCCGATCTTCTTCCCGGTAGGGGCGCCGCTGCTTACCGTCAAATACATAATCGGTGCTGAAATGAACCAACGCCGCCCCGATTTCCTTGGCGGCGATGGCGAGGTTTCTGACCGCTACGGCGTTGACGGCAAAAGCGCGCTCAGGAAAGTCCTCGCATTCGTCAACCCGATGATAGGCGGCCGTATTGAGGATCAGGCCGGGCCGGTACGTGCGCACGGCTTCCCGAACTTGGCCCGGGTCGGTCAGTTCAAAATCGGCGTGGGTCAGCAACACCAATTCCTGATGGCTGAAGGCCTGCCGCAACTCGCTCCCCAACTGCCCATTGGCCCCGATCAGAAGCGTCGTCATCACACCCGGCAACGCTGGAGGCAGATGATTTCAATATTCGCGTTAACAAACGCCAACTTATTCATGCAGCGAGTTGCGGGATGGATAACGCTCCCCTTCTTCCACGACTTGGCTGGAACGGGCAAAAATCGGGTCGTGGCCGTGTCGCATCTTGACTCTTCGCGCATCTCCTCTTCGAGAGGTTGACCCACGAATCGCGAGGCGCTCATATTGCGCTCTGCGACACACACGTAAGCCCAGCGGGCGACCTTTTTGTCGATCGTACTGGTGACATGTTCGTGACTTAATATACTTGTTACGCCGGCCTCGTGTCAAACGGGGACATAAGCCCCTGACGCCGCCTCACGTCTTCACAGGAGGAGGATGGTTAGTGTATAATACGCCGGTTTGCTGACAACTGTGCTCCTCCGGTTTGGAGCTTACCTCTTTCACGCTGTTGAGGGTTTTTGCCGATGACCTGTCACAGTAAACGACGCGAGATGTGTTCATGAGTGAAAAAGACCACTGTGGGTGCTCAGTCGAGGAAATCCTCGTCTTTAACCAAGAGGGGCATTCGAGAGGTGTGGTACAGTCCGGGAAGTCGCTCACTATCCGTTTTCTTGCACGAGTTACCCAGGATATCTTTTTTGATCCGGTCTTCCGCCTTTCGTTGCTCAGCCTGGAAGACGGAAGGGTGAGATATACGCGTCATATGGGAGAGGATGGATGGGACATCTCCTGGTTGCCGCGCGGATCGTATCCGGTTGAGTGGCACACCTCACGGCTGTCTCTTCCACCCGGAAAGTATATCGTTGACCTTGAAGTAGCGGTCGTCCCGAATGGACATTATAAAAGGCTGTTCTCAGTCACGGCCTCGGCTCCACTCGAAGTTGAAGGAGCAGGACAAAGCAGTCCCGCAGAAATCGTTGGGGGGTGGAAGCTCTATGGGACCGAATCGTTAGGTTGGCGGAAAGGAAGAGACAACTGGTTCTTTAAGCATTTCGAACACGCAGCACGGGTGATCATCTACTACATGCTGGATGACTCGCCGTTGCTTAGAGGGAACATTCTCGACGTCGGATGTGGAGACGGCATTACTGATCTGGGCATATTTCTCCGGAAGCAGCCTGAGCTTCTGGTTGGGATCGACGTCGAAAGCAACTTTCGAGAACTGCCGCGCATGATGCGGGAGAACGGTTTACCTGTCGATCTTTGGCCGGAGAATCTGGTTTTCCCGAGACGTTGACGCCAATCATATCCCCTATCCGAACGATTACTTTGACGTCGTACTCTCATGGGGGTCATTGGAACACATTGCCGGCGGCTACTGGCGGCACTCAAGGAGATTAAAAGGGTGCTGAAAGATGGCGGACTCTTCTTTCTAAGCCCTGGGCTTTATTATTCCCATATCGGCCATCATCTGGGAGAGTTCACCGCCGAGCCCTTTGTCCATTTGAAGAAAAGTCCTGAAGAACTCAAGGAGATTGTCTGCACCGCCCAACCGCGCTATATGGATCGCGGCGGACTTGCGTACTCACCCGCAGACTTCTGGCGGTATTATTCCGAGCTGAATAAAATCACGATCTCTCAGTTGGAGCGCGAACTCCGCATGTTGGACTTTGAGTTCAACAAAGTCGCGGTGCGGGCGGCAGATTTAGTAACGTATACGCCGGAGCTACAGCACTACTCAATCCAGGATCTCACTGCTGACGAGATTTACATGGCTGTAGTCAACCGCAAGACACCTGACATAGGTAATACCACCTAGATACCAGCAATAATATGGGACATCTCCTCCATCGTGAAGTTTTCGTGTCCGCTCTATTGGGGGGGGTACGGTGACTTCGGCAGTCGTGCTGCGCCGGCATCCCGATATTTCAATCTCAGTGTCGAAAGATCGTGTCGGATCTCAGAAAAGCTGCCCCGGGAAGAGAACATTGAAAAACACCGGGGCGCTCAGGTTGGCAGTCGTCTGAATCACCAGACCTATTGTCGGAAGCGCATTGACGGGCCAAGCCGTCAAGAACAAAAGGCCGGCCGGCGCACTCAGGTCTGCTGCCGTCAGGCTGATGATATTTACGACCTGTCCCGCTGAGCGGTTGAACGAGGCAAGCTCTGTCCCGTCTTCTGCAAACGGCGTAATGCGCACCTGGCTTGGGATCGTACAACCCGAACAACCACCGGCCCCGGCCGGAAAGGCCAGCACGATCACGGTCTCGGCGGCAAAATCAGGACCGACAAAATACCGGGATACGAGGCCGGTTCCGGAGAAGTTACTGTTGGCGGCCAGCGCCGCTGCGATACTGCCGTTGCCGAACATTGTCGCGCCCTGAGACAGCTTCACGGTCGAAAAGTCCCGGATAGCGAAGGCATTGGTTCCAAAGGCAAGAATCGGATTCTTGCTCGGATCGACGTAGTAGGCGCGTGCCAACAGTGAAAAATTCGAGGTTGCCGCCCCCTGCGACGCATCATCGCAAATCTCCTGAGTCGCCCCTCCCTCCCGAAGGCCGATGACTTCGATATACCCCCGTGTGGTGTTGCCGGTCAGGAGCCGGTTCAGGCCGGGACCGCCGTCGGCCAGCATAGCGCTGGTGCTGACGACCTGAGCGGTCGCGCCGGTCGGGCTCATCGCAGCCGTCCAACTGCCGAGCGGCGTCAGGCAGAGGTTGAACGCCAAGGCTTCTCCCCCGGTCGTGGCCGAGCGGAATCGGACACGAACTACTTGGAACGTCATGTTGTTGCTTTCAATGCTGATGAGTGTGTTGAGGTTGTTGACGTCAAAGTACGGTATGAGCAGCGCGTCTCCAAATCCGCCCCGATCGACCTCTGCTGCCAACACTGCGTGAGGGATCGCTCCACCCATACCAAACAGTACCAGCGCCACCAGAAGTGCTTTCTTCGTCATCCTTGCCTCCAACCCTTCAAACGCGTCTTTGCCTCACGTTAGATGTCACCGCAAGCGAAGGAGAGGAATACGGGTGAACACCGACCCATCAACCAGACCATGTCCGAAGGTATTGTCGGGGCCAACCTGCCCGAGATCTAACGTGGCATCCTGCAAAGCTGTTCCCAGTTGGCCGGGCCTAAGGCTCGGAACCTTACTGAGTAGGAGCGCGGCCAGCCCGGCAGCATGGGGCGCCGAGGCAGACGTGCCGAAGAACAGAGAAAATCCTGACACATTGGTTGAAACGCCATCAGGAGCCACCAGTTCAGGCTTGAGCCTGCCGTCGCTGGTAGGCCCACGTGAGCTAAAGAATTCGATCGTACTCGGTGTTTGCCAGTTGACCGCCCCCACCGAGATGACCCCGCCCCCGGCATCCGCTCCATTCGGGACGCTCCCACCGGGGACGACAAACTCGTTCATCACACCACCGAGGATGAACAGATCAAACACCCGTGGAGCGGCCCCGCCTACTCGATGAATACTCACCCCGAAAGTACCGGGCGTGGGTCCAATTCTTGTGAAGGCCAGTCCCTCGGTAGGGTTTTGGATCCCGGTCTGGAGGGTTGTCGAGCAAAAGAATGGCGAAGAGGGGATATCGGCTGGATCGTGGACGCAGAGGTCGTAGTTGTTTGTGGAGCCGCCAAAGGGATCATTCCACTGCAACAAGATGAACACCGTCGCAAATGGTTGGACGGTCACGTTCAATGTTTCCCCTGCGTTATTCACTCGAGGCAGTCCAAGGCTGACATCGAACTCATGGAAGGTATCCCCATCGGTATCAGTAAAGAGACCCCGGTAGTGCTGTTGGGCATAGTTGCCGACCGACTTGAAGTAAGCAACCCCGTCGGCCACAGCATTGGACACCTCCCGGGATACCACACTCGTCCCATCGTAGGGCCCGACATTGAAGAAAGAGACATCGTCGGCAACCACCCTGACTCCCTGAGCCGTCAACCACCTGGCCGCCCGCTGAAAGGCAAGCGTCGAGCCGCCGACCGGCGCAAAGAATAATTGAGCAGCAGGGGCGATATCGTGAATAATCTCCAAAAGCGCTCTGCTCTCAGAGCCGGAAGTAAGATCACCTCGACCCACAGGGGTCGAGGTGAAGGTGGTGGCGCCAGGCAGCGGGCTGTCGAGCGATATGCCACCCCCGGTGAGCGGGGCGGCGGGCATAGCGATTCCTGCTGCCGGAAGGTCACTCGAGGTGATGCTCGAGATGAGCCCATCAATCCCGTCAGAGATCACCCCGACTTTGACTCCCTGCCCCGTCATCCCAAGCCCTCTCATCTGGTCGGCCCGAATCACCCCATCCCCTTGCGTGGTCACCGAGCCCGCATTCGTGACCCCGTAGCTCGGCAGATCGACAAACCTGACAACAGGGAGGTCCCCGACTGCGTTGAGCTGCGCGGGGAGGACCCAGCCTTGAACCAGCCGCTGTGACGGATCATAAATCTCGATTTCGACTCCCGCGTTTCGAAGAGCGAGCAGCGAGCTTTCAGTAACTTCTTCCAGGGTGATGTAGACCTCGATTCTCCCCTGCGCATCGGACCGGGCGAATCCCGGTACGACCGGAGCAACTTGCGCAGCATCGCCGCGCTGCGCGAGAGCCGACACAATCCCCGCCATCTGGGTCGCTCTCGAGGCGACTTTTGGATGGCCTTTTAGCGGTGCCGCGACCCCCGGACCTTGAGCGGGTAGATACGACTCACGCGAGAAAGCCCAGCCAGTCGTCTGAGCGTCGCTACGCGCGACCGTTCCGCTTGCCAGAAGTAGCCCGATCGTCGCAATCAGGACAAGCCATCGCTTCACGAGCCACCCCCTCTGATCTGTCCAGTTCCTCGATGCGATCCCAAGACTCAGCGGGCTAACCCCCTACTCCCGCACGCCGTTTGTGACGCCGTAATCCGGCAAGTCAAGGAATTTCACAAAGGGGAGAGCAGCCACTTCCTGGATCTTATCCAATGGGATCCAGGCCTACACAAGGCTCTGTACCCGATCATAAATCTCTATTGCGCTGCCGCGATCCTCCAACTCCTTCAACACATCCGCGGTGATCTCCGTGGTTCGGCATGACTTCCAAGCGCCCAGTGTTGTCCACGCGAGCGCCCTTCAGTGGCCCAAACCACTGGGGCGCCTCCATCCTGGCTTCTCGACGAGCCTCCACCTCACTGAGGATCGACAGCACCCTCGAGGAAATATTTGGATAGGGGCAGCTTTCTGCCACAAGATGTGTAGGCCCAAACGGTTTCAGCAAAATTACCACAAAAGCGAGCAACCGTGGGAGTGTTCGATGCACGAGGGCATTCCTGACTGCAGGGCTCACCGTCAACCTCCCGACTGACCACCACCGGGGCGAGGGAAGAATCCCGTCTTCACGCCTCGTCTCGCGGCTACCCGCAAGCCCGTCCAGGCCATAGGTCCTAATAAGGAAGTACTGCTCGAGAATAGCGCGGATGAAGGACGCCCCCCGCCAGCTCCGGGGTCGCATATACACTCAGCGGCCTGGGCAAATCACCCTCCCGGTAGGGGCGGCGCTGCCCGCCGTCAAAGACATAATCGGTACTGAAGTGGACACCACCAGGACCGCCCCAATCTCCTTGGTGGCAATGGCGAGGTCTCTGGCCGCTACAGCGTTGACGGCGAAGGCGCACTCGGGGAGGTCCTCACATTCACCGACCCGATGATAGGCGGCGGTGTTGAGGATCAGACAGGGTCTGTAGCGATGAAGAGTCTCCCACACCTGGGATCGGTCGCCCAGTTCATTGTCGCCATGGGTCAGCAGCACCAGGTCGTTATCGCTGAAGGTCTGCCGCGGTTCGCTCCCCAACTGCCCGTTGGCCCCGATCAGGAGTGTGCGCATCGCGTTGAGAGTTGAGGGTTACCCTTCGGCCTGCTGGAGATAACTCCTGGCCATATCGGCGTCGCTCATAGTTCAAACATCTCTCTGGGCCGCAAATCAGGCTTGAGCTCCCAGCATCACCTGATGGTCTATGATGAGGATGGCAAGCGCTGAGCTCCGGAATGCAGGAATCAGGTGAACACTCACGACATTGCTCGCTTGACCAGAGATGTCATCCTCGAGAAAAAAGAAGGAATGGCGCAATCCGATCCATGGCGTAACACCGACCTCCCAGATCTACAATCATCTACCACATATCGGATCAAATGCTCTCTGAGTGGTTTGCTATCAAGCAATAACTCCTCCGGATGTTCCCGCCCCATCTTTCTTTGCGATTCGATGAACGTTCTGATCAGCCAAAATAGCTTATCATTCCCTTGCAGGTTTATAGACTCATACAACATGGCAATTTCTTCTAACAGCGCATCGTCATTCATGGAACCGAGAATATATCTTCCCAGAAATCCATCCAGGTTAGCGGCCAGCACCCAACATATCTCGAAGAGCATCCCGCATCGATTAGTAGCAATCGTGTTCCTGTCATGTACGCGATATCTCAACAGTGGCTCGCTGATCTGTCGGCACCTTCCCGCCAGAGAAGCCCGCAGCAAAAAATCCCAATCATGGACAAATCGCAGGTTTCTCATTCCCCCTATCCTCTCGTACAGGCTTCTTCTGAACGAGATGTTACTGGTCGTTGCCACAAAATTGCTTGATAAGAGATTGAGCCGGAAGTCGTTCGTCTGCTTGTAGCTGGCATCTGGGTGTCGGAGTGGCCATGGTTCCAGGTTTTCCCACCCACGTTTAACCGCGAGCGGTCGATCCTCAGCATCAACTACCTCAATCCACGTCGTCACCAACTCACTGTCCGTCTCCGCATCGAATTCAGCCCTCACCCTCTCAAGCCGACATGGCAGATACATATCATCCGAGTTGAGAATCGCAATAAACTCCCCTTTAGCCAACTCCAGACCTTTGTTGATTGCAACATGAGCACCATGATTCTTTTGTGAGACGAGAACCACTCTCGGATCTCGAACCGTCGCGAGGACCCCAAGCGACCCATCATCGGAACCGTCATCGATCACGATGAGCTCCCACTTTTCGTATGTCTGCATGAGCACACTTTCGACGGCCCTGAGGATATACCTCTCATGGTTATGGCTCGGCATGATCACCGAAAACAGATCAGAAGCGTCGCGCACGGTCATTATTCGAGCACTGACATCGCCTGAGGTAACACCCACAGAAATGGCTGAGTCTGCAGTCAACTTTTCGTGTCAGATCTCCGGATCATCGTCTCTCAGCGTGTGCGCAGAACAGTTTGACGACCATATCTGAACACAGTCATGGCTCTCTCAAACGTGTCAGCGTACTGTTTCGAGACGTTTCGCCCCGAGAATCTTTCTCTGACAAGAGGCGAGGTCTCTCGGAGGCTCTCTTGAAAGTGAGGTAATCTCTCCAGGAACTTCTCAAATATAGCATCGTATTCCTCGGCATTTCCGGTAAAGGGAAACGCCATGCCTGCACCGTATGCATGTACAATCTCACCAATATCACCGACATCGGAAGAGAACACAGGCACGCCCATACACATCGCTTCAAGCATCGCGATCGGCAAGCCTTCGTACTCGGATGTGAAAATGATTCCCGATGAGAGCGCAAGCAGTTCAAGCGGGTTTTCAAGGAAACCGATTGTCCGGGTATTTTTCAGCCCGTTCCTGGTAATAAAATCCTGAACATCTCGATCCAGCTCCCCATTACCGACCATGATGAACAGAGAGCCATCGCCACGTTCCTGCCTCTTGTGTGCGAAGGCCAGGAAGTCTAGCGGCCTTTTCTGTGGATGGAACCGACCGATAAACACGAAGAGTCGTTGGTTCGCCTCAACCTGATACTTGCTTCTGAGCAACGACAGACTATCGGGATCTGAGGGCACGGCCAGCACCCTATCCGTATCCACAGCGTGATAAATGAGGTCAACCCTATCCTTGGGTATTCCGATCGCCGCAATGAACAATTGTTCGATCTTCCGATTGATAGCAATAAAACGATCGAAGGACTGTATCCCTTTTTCGGCGTACCGATTGATCCAGCCATGCTTCACATCGTACACCTGTTGATCAACAATGGGTATTTCCTGAAACAGCTCACGAATATTCATCGCATTATCTGCCAACCATGGCGATCCGTTACAGATCCAGACGAGATCCGGAGCATACACGCGCTTCAGCACCCTGAGCATGGTCAGAAAGTCGCTTTGAGAGGCGAGTTCAGCCATATCGTAAATATCTGATGTTATTCCCTTCAATTGGTGGTGGAGGCTGCCTTGCGCCCTACTGAGCTTCTCCATGGTAATGAGAACAAAATGGTACGTGTCTTTGAGCTGCCTCATTATCTCTATGGTGTTTCTTTCTACTCCTCCAACAGCCATGAAAATAGGCCATACAAAGATCACCTTTTTTGTCCTCTTAAACTCAATACAGCACGATTCAACGTCACGGTTGATCAACAACGGCTTTTTCTGGCCAATGTGCACAATGGCCTCTTCGGGCTCACATGTCACGCGATGATTGTCAAATACCTCCTCAAGGCTGACATCCTGATAATCTCCAATTGGTGGCTGAAGTCTTAATACTCTCCCAATGGCAGGGAGAGTGCCTCCCCTCAGAAGTACCTCCCCCAGGTTTTTTGAATAGACAAGTTGATTGGTTAGTGAAGTCATTCCAACGAATGGCAGCTTTGAAAGCGAATACGAGACGAGGAGAAAGTCGTAGCGGAAACACTGCAAACAGAGCACAACATTTTTTAAATGTTCCAGGCTCAGTACTTTCTCAACGTCCTGTGGCGCGTATATATAGTCAACAGGAATGCTGCTGAGGCCAGAAAATATGGTCTTCCCGGCACCTGAGGAGATGACAAGGAAGGAATCACCGTTGGGGACGATGACACACACGCGCTCGCCAAAAGACGAGCGGAGTTGATTTTGATAATCCTCTGGCAGGGAAGCCGGATTCTTCACGATGAATCCAATGCGAATCCCTCCCCCCCCCTTTGAACCTTCTGTAAGATGTTGTGCTCTCTGCCTGAGGCGAATAACTCGAGATTTTATTGTGTGAGCGAACCGAAATCGTTTGAGAAACGACTTCACGGCCAGCTTTGCATAGACGAGCTTATGGAAAAGCATGTCCTTAAGTTTTCCCCGGCCAATCTGTTCATGCAAGTGCAGCAGGTTCAGATTCGTCTGAATCAGCATGGAGTGTAGTTCTGCGCGGGAGGCTAACCGATGTTGCTCAGCCAAGTTTAGCAGGTAATTCTTGTCCTTTTGGCTGTAGCGGTTGCACATCTCATCAAAGGAATAATAGGTATCCCAGTAAGAGTCCCACCCAAAATATACCTCGAACAGAAAGCTGAAGATGATGTCTTCTTTCTTAGAAGTGAATTTTTTGAGAAAGCCAAGTTCATAACAGAGCTTAAAAAGTCGCAAGTAGATATTGGATAGGTTGTTCTTTATGAGTTTTCGTTCATACGAATCGAGTTCTCTGTTATGCAGCAGTGCTTCATACATTTCACATCGAGCAACAATCTTTGCAATCGAACATTTCTCATCAATCGTCATTTCTCGCCTGGCATGAACCGAAAGAAACTTATCAAATCGTTTCGCAATATCCCTGAAGCCAAGGATGCTGCCTATCTCCGGGTGGAGTTCCTGGAGAACCACAGCCATTTCTCCGGCGTTCTCCTGTCTTTTGCAAAACCCATCCACTGTATAGGGATGGTAGTGGTATCCGAAGACTTCCGGAGCATAGTATATCTTCAGACCCTTTTTCGAAAGTCTATAGCCTAATTCGACGTCTTCAAAATTACACTTGTAAAAGCTCTCAGCGAAGAGAACTCGTTCGGACAAAAGCAATTCCCTATCGATGCTGATGTTGCAACTATAAAAATGGCGAAAATCCGTAAATTTGTGGGGTGCCAGTCGATTAAAGCTGAACTGCTCATTGCCAACCTCCGTGATATGAACCATGAGATGGTTGATCTCCAGAGCATCGTGCCAGACCACTCCACCGAGAATGGCGACAGTGTTTCCTAACTGTGATGCAAGGTCGCAATGCTGATTGATCATTTCAGAATTGGGGAAGATGTCATCTCCGATAATCAGGAGCCTGCTCCCTTGAGCGTGTTTTATTGCGCTATTCCGGGCCGTTGAAGGCCCTCCATGTTTATTCTCAATGACTGTGACGGGCAAATCATCGACGCTCTGAAGGATCTTGACGGTGTTATCTTGCGAACCGTCATCAGAAAAGATGATCTCATACCTGTACCTGGTAACCTGATCAACCTTTCGCCAAGCCTCTATGAGACCAGGCAAAAGGACAGAACGGTTATACGTGGGTATAATCACACTCAGATCAACACTATCAGTATGCTTTAACATCAGCGCCCGTTCAGCAAATCCCCCCGGTATTATGTGCGGAGATCTCCAGCCAAGTTCATATATCACGGAGAGCGATAACTAGCTTGTAGTTCATATCGCTACATATCGGACGTGCTGCTCCTCAAGGCAGAGATGGCGATATAAGTTGCGTAACGAGGCCGCGTCGGAATATTTCACCTTGCAAGCGATCACTCTTCCCGAGAACAAAGAACAAGTCATCTGACTGGATACGACGTAACAGGATAAGCTCTCGTTCAATTAGTTGGAGCAGACGAATGATGGTTACATCTTCCGGGTTATTGGGGTTGAAATTCCCGGCACGATTGTAAAATAACCAGCGCAAGAGCGTCCCCCCCATGGGTTTGATTTCAATGATTGGGAAACTGGAAAATAGCAGCGTTCTCAAATCGGAACTACGTACGGATTCGGATGGATCGTTCTCCCGCACGGCAGCGATGGTATCAAAGGTGAGGTGATCTTCAACTCTCGTATCCGGTGTGCTGAGGTTACGTCTTAATCTGGGAGGAAGATAGCTAAAGAGCTCTTGAATGATTGGCAGGACCTCGTATTCGATCTGAAAACGCGTCGGACCAAAATAATCCAGCCCGATTATTAGACCATCCAGTTTGAGCATTCGGTTCATCATGACGAGTAACCCTTCGATATTTATTGCATGATGGATTGAATGACATGCAAAGAGAATGTCAAATTGCTCATTCGGAAAATCAGGCGCGTTGAAGTTGAAGAATTCGAAACGGCTCTGGCAGCCTGGAATACGTGCGAAACGATCTGCGGCACTTGCGCGTAACAGGTCGTCATATTCCAATCCTAAGAAACGGGTGATAGGCCAGTCAAACTCTTTTACCAACGCCTCTTCAATATGCCCACTCCCGCAAGCAAGCGAGACCATCTCGAGCCTACCGTTCCGTTTGCTACACATGGGAAGCACATATTTGTCCCGCGCATAAACCGCCCAATGGCCCTGATCACTTAAAGGACGTCCGGAAACAAGACCATTTACATAATCCGGCATAGATGGTACGGACATCCAATCAGTTTTATCCCGCATTGCCTGCCAATCCTTGGCTAATGTATAGCGGGTTGCCGTTTTATGGCTTGAATCCATTGGATCTGGTAAATGCTCAACCTGCTTTTCGATACGAACAGACACGATCTTTTTCAGGACACGCTTAATCACATTTCGTAACCGGGTCAAAGGCGTGCCATCCTTAGTTGAGAATTGACGAAGCGGCTCCCGTGTGGTGAAGTAGTGTTCGACTAACGAAGATACCAGTGATAATAAGACCAATATTTCATTAGCGTCCTTTCTCCAACCGCACAAATCGATTTCATAATGTGAACGGGGTTTGAGTCCCAGGACTGTCTGGAGATTTCCAGCTCAGTTCGCCTGTGGAACAACCCACGAGCGGATGCGCCGCAGCGCCTGTGCAAATTTCCAGGTCCTACTACTCGTGATGGCTATCATCTCAGCAGTCAGCGCGTGCACCTGTTGCTCCCGCTCCATCAGCCTTTCCCGTTCCACCTCCGCACTAGCCTGGGCCTCTCCTACCTCGGCCTCCCGCTGCTGCACGAGGCGCTCCAGCTCCATGAGTCGAGCCTCCTGACTCCGGAGTTGTTGCTGAGCTAGCGCGATCAGTTTGGTGTAGGGGGTTGAAGACTCAGGCTTCGGCCTATCTGTGTGGACAGCGTCGTCATAGATTTTCTGCAGCATGGTCACATGGGCATCCATCGAAAACAGCCCCTCTGGCCAGATACTCCGGCGCATCGTATTGATCATCTCCGGCGCGTCCAAGATAGCCTGAAGCTGACAAGCTAGATCGTCAGCGTCGCCAGGCCGAAAGGTCAGACCTGCCCCTCCGATCCGCTCCGGGAGGGCACCGCGGTTCGAGACGAGCACCGGAAGCCCCAGTTGCAACGCCTCATCCAGGGCAAACGAATAGGACTCACTGGTAACCGAAGCGAAGATGGCGATGTCGAGGTCAAATCTCCCCAGCTCAGCGGGCCGATAGGCGCCATGGAAATAGACCGGGATGCCCCGAGCCAGCCCATGGAGTCGCTGCTCATATTCCGTGTCATCGGTGCTGCCGATCAAGTGAATCTGCACGGCATTCGGATCGCGCAACCGGTGTACGGCCTCCAGGATCAGGTGGGTGCCCTTCAGGTAACTCAGGTAACCCCAATGGCCGATCTGAAGGGGTCTCTGAGGAAATGCCCCATCCCCCCCTCTGCCCTGGCGTACCATCAGTGTCGGCAGAGAGCCATGAGGCAGAACGGTCAGACGGTCTTCCGGCAGGTCGAGCAGCTTCAAGACCAGCCGACGATGCGCCTCCGACGGTACGATGACCGCCGCAGCCAATGCAAGTTCCGCGTTCATCATCTCACGTCGCAGCGCCAGCGCTCCGGCAATTTCCACATCGCTCTGCCACGGGCTGCGCTCGGCACAATTCATACAAGGAGCGGTCGGCACCGGCTCATCGCAGAACTCGCCGTCCCAGCGGATCCGATGGATTCGAGGGCAGGAGGTCCAGAGATCGTGCAGCGTCACGATGACAGGAATTCCCAACTCGGCGCAGATCGTCACGAGGTTGTTGGTCAGCCATAGCCAGTGGTGGAGGTGGACGAGGTCAGGTTGAAAAAGCGCCAGTTGCTGCCGAATCAAATCCTCGGCCTCTGGATCGTACTCCTCCGTCCACCGACGTACTTGGCATTCTGGCCTCAAGTACCTTGTGACCAAAAGGCCATCCTGGTCCACAGTGGCCATGGTCGCCTCCGTGGCACCTCGTCCCGAGCCGGCCAGGACTACGCACTCGTGCCCGCGTTCCACCAGGCGTCGACTCAAGACCTCGCAATAACTCTCCGTCCCGGCGATCGACTCTGGCGGAAAGCAGTGAACGATCTGAAGGATCCGCATGCTGGTCTATCCCTTTACGAACGCATCGACGTACATTTTTACCGTGTCGGGTCACCTTTGTGAAGCCACGAGGTAAGCCGATAGACTGGAGTAGTCTGGATCTGCTCCAACCGAGCCCTTAGCGCTGCCACCTCTTTCTCCAACGCTTCCGCCTTCTCCCGCCAAACGTTCCTCTCGTGCTCGAGCGAAAAGAGCACGGGGCCGCCGGTCGGTTCGGCCTGCCGTCGCCGACGCAGGTACTCCGCCACCG
>JAHFDH010000147.1:2822-4700 GCA_023249055.1 Candidatus Methylomirabilota bacterium | reverse complement strand
ACAATATCTAAGTAGTTGTACGCTTGTAAGTAGTGCGTTTGACATGGTATAAGAAATCATGTCAGACGCGAATGAGCCACTAGCTGCCAATACCGCTCAATCCCACTCCGATCTGCTCGCATCGCGGTTGCGGTGGATTCCACAAGCTGCAAGCGCGAGCGCGGTCCTGGTCGGCTGTCTGGTTCTCATCGGCTGGTGGTTTGACGTCGGCATCTTCAAGAGTCCGCTACCTGGATTTCCTACCATGAAGGCCAATACGGCCCTCGCCTTCGTCCTGATCGGAATCTCTCTCTGGTTATCACGGGCAGTATCCACCAATGCGTTGAGTCGCCGTCTCGCTCAAGTCTGCGCATCGATCGTTGTCCTCATCGGTCTGCTCGCGCTCAGCGAATATCTGTACGAATATCTGTCTGGAGAGGATCTGGGGATCGACCGATTGCTGTTGCAGGAACGTGGGATGTCAGCACCCCACGCGAATTCAGGTCGGATGGCGTGTGTGAGTGCGATGAACGTGATTCTGCTCGGCGGCGCGCTGCTGCTGCTGGACGTGAAGACCGCCCGCGGCTACCAGCCGGCTGAGCACCTGGCGGTGGCGGTTGCCGTGATCGCGTTAGTGAGTCTCGTGGCCTATCTCTACGGCGGGGCCACGATCCATCAGGTCTATCCTTCCGCAACAGTTGCTCCGCATACGGCCTTGCCGTTCGTCGCGCTTGCCGTCGGCGTCCTGTTCGCTCGATCGCAGCACGGGATCGTGAGCATCATGACGAGCGATGCGGTCGCCGCCGCCGCGATGCGTCGGCTGCTGGTCGTTGCGATCCTTCTTCCGATCTTGGCAGGTTGGGTGAGGTTGATGGGGCAGCGGTATGGCCTCTTCGGCACAGAGTTTGGGCTGGCGCTCATGGTGGTGTTCGCTGTCGCCGGGATTACATTGAGCATCTGCTGGCAGGCGAATTCGCTGATTCGGGCGGAGGAGTATCAGCGTGGGATCAATGAGGTGGCTATGATCTTCGGCCAGACCCTTACGCCTGAGACCGCCTTTCCTGTCTTTGCAGGGGTGATCAAAAAGGTCGCGCCGTACGATCGGATCTGTGTCGTGGTGCGTGAGGGGGAGACGCTGGTCGCGATGCTCTCGTTTGCCGACCCTGCCCTGCGGTGTTTTCATGGAAAGGCGTGGCGTAGGTTGGCTGAGACCGCCGTCGAGTGGGTCATGGCCCAGAAGATCCCTCGCCTGGTCCGGGACCTGGCGGTGGAGCAGACCTTTGCCGATGAGGCGTTTGTCGCACGGGAAGGGATCCGTTCGACGCTGATTCTGCCTCTGCTGGTCGGCGGAGAGGCGGTCGGGGCCGTCACCTTGGACAGCAGGATGCCCGACGCCTACACGCAGGCGCACGTAACGGTGTTGAGCGGCTTTATGGAGCCGCTCGCCTCCGCTGTCCAGAATGCCCGACTCCACGCGCAGGTGGTCCACCACACCCATGAGTTGGAACACTTGGTCGAGGCTCGGACGCGGGAGCTGCAGATTGCCAACGACCATCTGGCGGAGGTTTCCCGCCACAAGTCTGCCTTCCTGGCCAATATGTCCCACGAGCTGCGGACCCCGCTCAACGCGATCCTCGGCTTCGCCGAGCTCCTGCGGGACCAGATGTCCGGACCGCTCACCGAGAAGCAGGCCCGCTATGCGAACCATATCCAGACCAGCGGCCGGCATCTGCTCGCCCTGATCAACGACCTGCTGGACCTGTCCAAAGTCGAGGCGGGCAAACTCACCCTGCGTCCGGAGCCGTTCAATCTCAGTGAGGCGCTCGCCGCCGCCGTGTACGAGATTCACCCCTTGGCCGACGCCAAGCAGCTCACCCTCACGCTGGACGCGGACACCGC
>JAHFDH010000147.1:0-2722 GCA_023249055.1 Candidatus Methylomirabilota bacterium | reverse complement strand
GCAAACTCACCCTGCGTCCGGAGCCGTTCAATCTCAGTGAGGCGCTCGCCGCCGCCGTGTACGAGATTCACCCCTTGGCCGACGCCAAGCAGCTCACCCTCACGCTGGACGCGGACACCGCGCCAGCCGTCCTCACCGCAGATCCGATCCGCTTCAAACAGATCTTGTACAACCTGCTCTCCAATGCCATCAAGTTCAGCCCTGAGGACGGGCGGGTTGCGGTGACCGCGCGCCGCGTGTCGCGTGTTGAGCGTGAAGCGTGGAGCGTGAAGCGTGGAGCGGGGAGCGTCGATCCCCAATCGCTCCACGCTCCACCCTCCACGCTCCACCCTGAAGATCTTGTGGAAATCGCCGTCACTGACACCGGGATCGGGATCGCGGCGGAGGAGTTGTCCAAACTCTTTCAGCGCTTCACCCAGCTTGAGACTGTCACGACCAAGCAGTTTCAGGGGACCGGGTTGGGTCTTGCGCTCACCAGACAGTTGGTCGAACTGCACGGCGGCACGATCGAGGCCGCGTCGCTGGGAGAAGGCCAGGGGAGCACCTTTACGGTGCGCCTGCCGATAGCACCGCACGCAAGGCCGGAGAACTGAGCGCGATGACACAGGCCGTGATCCTGATCGTGGAAGATGATCCGTTGGGCCGTGAGCTGGCGCAGGAGATTCTCAACGCTGTGGGGTACACCGTTCTGTCGGCGGAGGACGGAGTCGGCCTGTTGGAGCGGGTGAAGATGGAGCGGCCGGATCTCATCCTCATGGATCTGCATCTCCCCGGCATCGACGGCTTCACCCTCATCCGGACACTGAACGCTGATGCTGCGACGCGGGAGATCCCGGTCGTGGTGACCACCGCCTATTCCCAGCCGGAGTCGGAAGCGAAGGCCCTGGAGGCCGGCTGTGCCGCCTACCTCACTAAACCCCTCGATTCCAAGCTCCTCCTGACGACTGTCGCAACTCTGCTGACGCGCTAGCGCTTAATTGCAATAATACTCGTGACGTCATTCCCGCAGTCCTTAAGCGGGAATCCATTGATTTTACTGGATACCCGCTTTCGCGGGTATGACGGTTTATGTGCGCTGACTTTCGCAAGTAAGCGCTAAGTCGCCGATGCCCACGGGTAGACTCGGCGGAAGGGAACTGGTACGTTTGCGCTTATCTTGCTATATTGTGTATAGGTAAACCATGTGATCCAATATGCTACGGCCTCATCGTATCGTACGTTGTCTCTCCTGGCAGTACACAGTATGAGGTGGGCGTGTATGGCGCGTGATGCTCGCGGTGGAGATTGTCGGCAACCGGTCACTCGGCAGACACTGCTGATGCAGGCGCTGACTGGGCTGATCCAGGCTGCGGCGAGGCAACTCGATCCTCTGGTGCTCCAAGAGATGGTTCGCGGTGTCGGGGCGCAGTTGGGTCGGCAGGCGTTATCCGAGTACTGTCTGAGGCGCGACATGGGCGGACGGCTCAACGGCTATACCTGGGCCGAGTGCCTGAAAGAGATAGGGGAGCAGTTCGGGTGGACGCTTCGAGTCGCGGTCGAGTCGGAGGGTGTGATTCGTGTCACCGTGATGGAGTGTCGATTTGCAGAGTCGGACGAGGTCTGGTCGTACCTGCGTGAGTTCGGTTCAGGGCTCTTTGGCGGGGCCATGGCGGAGGCGATCGGCGACGTCAAGGTCTCTGTGAGCAGATGCTCGGAGACGGTGCAGTGCAATTGCGCCTTCGCAATCTACTATCGAGAGTCTGAGGAGATGCTGGCGGCGCCCGGTGTCGTCTATCCGCGGATAGACGATCCGGCGGCTCGAGGTGCGGAGGAGCCGCAGGACAGCAGACCGGGCGCGCGTCTGACGGCCCGCGAGATGCAGGTCCTCCGGCATATTGCGCGGGGTTTACCCGACAAGGAGATCGCGACGGCGCTCGATCTGTCCGTTCGGACCGTCGAGAATCACGCCGCACAGATCCGCAAGAAGCTTCGCGTCGGCAGCCGCGTCGCGCTGGTCCGGTTTGCGTTTCGCAATCGTCTTGTCGATTCGTAAGGGCGCAGAGCACGCTACCCTCCATGCGATGAGTCTCGCCTCGCCTGACTGCATGGCTTCGAATTTGCCTTTCAGCGCGCCTTCGTGTATGATTTCCTGCAATACGGCGTGAACCGTGTGAACAAGGAGAAGCACTGGTGCGTAGTTTCCGGCAAGCGATGATGGATGAGATTCTCCCCGGGGTCAGCAAACCGTCTCGCTATATCGGAATGGAGTGGAACGCCGTCAAGAAAGACCCCGCCAAAACGTCCGTCAAGATCGCCCTCGCCTTTCCCGATACCTACGAAATCGGCATGTCCCATATCGGCCTGAAGATCCTGTACCAGATACTGAACCGGCGGCCGGAGTTCATGGCCGAACGGGTCTATGCGCCCTGGACCGATGCCGAGACGCTCATGCGGCGGCGGCAGATTCCGCTCTGTACGATAGAGTCCGGGTACAGCCTGGCCGATTTCGATCTCATCGGCTTCACGCTGCAGTACGAACTGTCATACACCACGATTCTGAACATGCTGGACCTGGCCGGCGTCCCGTTGGGGAGCGCTGAGCGGCGGGAAGGCGATCCGTTCGTCATTGCGGGCGGGTCCGTCGGATTCAACCCCGAGCCGATCGCGGAGTTTATCGATCTGTTCGTTCTGGGCGACGGCGAAGAGGCGATCCTCGATGTCTGCGAGGCAGCCGCTGCGTGGA
>JAHFDH010000146.1 GCA_023249055.1 Candidatus Methylomirabilota bacterium | reverse complement strand
GTCACTCAGGCAAGTCCCTGAAGACAAGATGGTCGTCCTGGGTCTCGTGACGACGAAGACTCCCCGGCGTGAGACAGTCGAGGAGCTCGTGGAGCGCATCCGAGAGGCGAGCGCCTTCGTCCCGCTGGAGCGTCTGGCACTCTCGCCACAGTGCGGTTTCGCCAGCTCCGTGATCGGGAACGCCATCTCACTCGAGGATCAGCGGGCCAAACTCCGAACGATCGCCGAGACCGCAGCGGCGATCTGGTCGTGACGTTCGTCCTTTATTGGCACCTAGCATCACTCTTCACTTGACACCGCCGCCTAGGGATCGCATATGGACCTCGTAAATCGCAGCAAGAACCGGGTGGATTGACAAGGCTTGCGTTGGTAGGATGGCAACATGAACGATTACGAACGCATTGCGCGCGTCATTCGGTATCTGGACGAACATCACACGCGGCAGCCCGGTCTGGATGAGCTGGCACACGTCGCAGGGCTGAGCCAGTCTCATTTCCATCGCATGTTTTCGGCGTGGGTAGGCGTGACGCCAAAAGATTTCCTGCAATGCCTGACGCTCGAACACGCGAAGGCGCTACTGCGCCAAGGGGAGAGCGTCCTCAGTGCCGCACTCGAAGCGGGCCTGTCCGGGCCGGGTCGGCTGCACGACCTGTGCGTCAGTCTTGAGGCGATGTCGCCCGGAGAGATGAAGATTGGAGGGAGCGGGTTGAACATCCGCTTCGGCGTTGCCGCGACGCCGTTCGGCGACTGTCTGATCGGGGAGAGCGAGCGGGGGATCTGCCATCTCGCCTTCGTCGCCGATGAAGGGCGTGACGCGGCGATCGATGAGCTCCACCGCAAATGGCCAGAAGCCCGCCTGACACGGAGCAACAGGCTCGCAGCGGGCCTCCTGTCCAGGATTTTCGAGAGACCCGGCGACAACAACCGGCGCCCGACCTTTCGTGCGCTCGTCAAGGGCACTGCCTTTCAGGTGAAGGTCTGGCGCGCGCTGCTGCGCGTGCCTCCAGGGTGCCTGGTGACTTATGGACAGCTTGCGGCGGCGATCGGGGAACCGCGCGCTGCGCGAGCGGTCGGAAGCGCCGTCGGGCAGAACCCGGTGGCCTATCTCATCCCCTGCCACCGTGTCATTCGCGAGACCGGCATCATTGGCGACTACCGCTGGGGGCGCGTCCGCAAGCGCGCCATGGTGGGGTGGGAAGTATCGCGCCGTATGGAGCCCGCGCCGTCGGCCGAGGTAATTGCAGCGAACCCGGACTTGCACATCTAGCCGAGGCGACGACCCATGAAGCGTTTTCTCTGGAGTTCCCGCGCGTTCCTCTCCATCTCCCCCGAGCGCCTGGCCCTCTCCCCGCAGTGCGGCTTCGCGAGCTCCGTGCTCGGCAACGCGATCTCGCTCGAAGACCAACTGGCCAAGCTCCGGATGATCGCCGAAACCTCGGCGAGGGTTTGGGCGTAAAGATCCTCCTGGATAGCAAGAGTCTCTCCCCACCGGCGCCGTTCGCGTGGCGCAGCAAGGGAAACCGGTAGGCCTGCCGCGGACGGTCACCAAAAGGTTTCTAGAAGCGTGAAGCGTTATCGAGGATGCCTTCGAGCATTAGAAGAGGGTCTACAGGCTACGGGCGCGCTCAACCGAGCTCCACTTCACCAACTGAAATTATGAACAAGAGCGAGAATATCTCATGTCCGCCAACCTCTTAGACAGTTATGGCATCTCGATACGTTCCCAACCTTCCAGAATTGTTCCCTTCTCTTCAATTTCGTGGTAGGCTGCGTCTTGTTTGTCCGTCCCAGCATAGTTGGAGACGAAATTCATGGGTGCCAAAGCAGGTCAGCCACACGAAGCATCCGAGATCTTCGGCTATCCTTCCCACTCGCTTCTTTCAGCCGCTAAACGCAGCCGGGAGCAATATCACTGCCCTTTCCTCAACAGCCGCTGCATAAAGCCAAGCCAGCACCGCTCCATTCCTGCAGAGATCCCTTTCGGGGTTTGTTCTGTCTGGCACAAGGGAAGGTCGCTTACCCAAATCAAGCCTTACATCATCTGCCCTGTTCGCCTCACGCAGAATAACCTTATCTTCCACGATGCTCGTCGGCTCATGATCCCGAAAGGGAAACACTCTCATTATCTTGTGCTTAACGAAATCGGATTAAAACTCGGGAGGTTAGACTACGTTGTGGCGGAATATGACATGAGGGCGGGTGCCTTACTCAACTTCCTCTTACTGGAAGTGATGGCAGTGTCAACTACGACCACAGGCCAAGTCATCAAATCAATGCTCGACACCTTACTGAATCGACACAAACCCACACGCTACAACTATGGAATCAATCTTCGCCAGGTCGTCAGCAGGATGATGATCCAAGTAATTGCCAAAGCGTACGCCACGGCTAAGTGGAAGGTGCCCATGGTGTGGGCCATCCAAGATGTCCTATACGAGTTCATGCTTTCCACCACAAAGCTGAACCTCGCTTCTATTGATATTACACAGGATCACATCAGTACCAAACTCCCGATCTTGTTCTTCGTCTACGAAATGGTGACCGATCAGACGGGTACGATGTATCACCTTCAACTAGACGAAGTGAAAGGAGGAACACTTGATAACATTGAGGAGGTGCTCATTCCAAAAACCATCCCATCTAGGAAAGAAATTAACAAAGTGCTGTTAACAAACATTCGCAACGGCAAGTTCTTCGATCTCACAAAACAACCTACCGCCGCCGCACCCGCTCCATCGCTAGCAAAACTCGTCGAAGACAATAAAACTGAATAGAAATGGCCTACTTCTTCTTCAAGATGACTATGGATTCATCGAGTACCTGATCGTGGGAGGAAGAGCGCCGCGTTCGCTGAACCTTGATACCTTCAAGCTGCCATCCTGCTGCAACCCCAAGCTCCCCTGTAATCTTCGTGACGGGCACATATATGCCTACGTGGGCTGAATCTCCTGTGACGATAAGGTAACGAGCCCCACGCCGCACGAGCTTCTTCATCGTGCTCAACATCCGATAGATACCGCCGAAATAAGAAAGTGTCATAAAGGAGTAGTCCCAACCCCATCCTCTGTCACTCAGCTTGTCGTGGAGTTGCTCAGCAATCGTGCGAATGCTCTTGAACTCATTTGCAAGTTTGTGATCTTCAATATCTCGGTAAATCGCCTTTGCGTCGCATATGACCATCTTTTTACGGAGAGCGCGAAGATCATCCATGTTCCTGACGTACTCGAGGAAAAAGAGCTCCAGCCGCGTTTGCATTGTATAGTCTAGATTGTTGAGATAGGGTGGCGAAGTAACAGCAAGAGCTGCCGGAAGGAGCGTATCCTCTATCTTTGCCTCCCTGCAATCCCCTTCATGAATATTGACCTCTCCCCACTGTTCTTTTCCCCTGTTTACAGTCTCAAGGTCCCGATACATCTTCCTTATCTTGGCCTCATAGAGGTCAAGGACAGGCGCATCAGTCTTTTCCACTCTGGATCCGAATGCATGAGGCTGAAGTTTCATGTTCGACGACGGCCGGAGGATTGAGGCCAGCGCCAGGAGAAAGAAGTCTTCAAATTCAGATCCCGAAACAATCTTCAGAATGCATTCTTTGAGTGTCATCACCTTCGTTGCGGCCCTTGGGCTGATCCATTTGAACATCCTCGGCATCCCAAAAGGGGCCTCGACCAGGATTTCCACTCTTGCTTGTTCTGCCCCTCTGCTGAACAATGGGAGATCGGCATCAAACCCAAGGAACGCATCTCTTGAAAGACTGATGACGGTTTCAAGAGCCTCCTTCAGGCTGGGAAGGTCGTAATCAAACCGCACCTTCGTCCTTGCAACAAAGCAGAGAAACGGGTTGACCTCTATCCCAACGCCATTGAGGCCAGTAAGTTTCGCGGCGACGACCGTGGTTCCGGCACCGCAAAAAGGATCGAGGATAGTGCTGCCCTTCTTGATAGAAAATTCTCGGATTGCCTGACTTATAAGCGGCAGGGAAAAAGATTCAGGAATGAGGTACCAATCAAGGACCGGCAAATCTCGGTTTAATACAGCCGTGGTGTGCGGGCCATTTTGGTTCTTATTCATGCGGTGACACGCCCTGACCTTATCCCTTTTCAATGATTCCTCAAATACCATGTTTTCAACCGCCTATTGATCCCAATTAAACCCAGCCACCTTGGTCCAAGTACACGCGCTCGCACAAAAGTCACGCGTCGAATGCCCGGCCCGCTGAAATTCACAATGGGATGAAGAAGCTGACCATGGATAAACTGGGATCGTGAACCCATTAATTGTCCTCATGACTGAGGTTTTCGCTTCAACTTTTTGAGGCGGTATCGAGCCTGAGATGACGCCACCACCGCTGGAGGGTAAGTTCTAGTTGCATAATGCTTAATCTGCTCAACGTCGGCGCTACTGAACAACCGCCAGCCGTTTCGATCCCTTGTGACCTCCGGGACCTTGCCGCTCAAGAGCCAGCGCTTCAACGTAATAGTAGACACCCCGATTTCTCTTGCAACTTCAGAAAGACGACGCCAGCCTTCCATGCGCACTCCTAGTATCGAGTAGTATCAAATAGTATCACGCCGTTTACGCATGTCAAGCCAAAAATACGTTCCTGTACCATTGCCACTAATTTATCTGTGGCCATGACGACCTTCTCCGTCTCATCGCAGCAGAGCGATGCCACCGATGATCAATAGGGTGCCCAGGAAACGT
>JAHFDH010000145.1 GCA_023249055.1 Candidatus Methylomirabilota bacterium | reverse complement strand
TCAGTCGGGAGATTGTTCAGGGCAGAGGCGACCTGGTCGATAACCGCGACCTGATGTCCCTTCTGGAACAGGCGATACGCCAGCTCGGCACCTACCCGTCCACACCCTATGATCATGATATGCATAGCTTGTTCTGTCTCTCCGATCCCCTGACGTCATTACTCTATTTGATAGGGTACGTCAGTAATCACGATCCCCGGCTTGAATAACAACATCAGTCGCAGCAGCATCGCGGTCTGGGTGTGCAGGAGATTGTGCCACCAGAGGCGGGGGACAAACTGTGGCACGATGATGGTGATAATCTCGTTCGGCTGACGCTGCGCCGTGATTTCCTGAATATAACTTAATAACGGTTCCAGGAACAACCGGTAGGGAGAATCGAGGACGACCAGGCGAACTCCATCGCCCCACGATTCCCACTTGAGACGTAACCGTTCGGATTCAGCCTGGTCAGTGGAGACATGAACCGCAGTGATGTCGTCAGACAGCGTGCGGGCATAGCGAAGCGCCGCCAGTGTGCCTCGATGGACGCCGCTGAGCGGCAGGATCACGCGCTGGCGCGAGATGCGGGGCGGGCCACCATACTGCTCCAACGAAAGGTGTGCAGCCAGGTCGCGGTAATGGGAATGGATGGCAGAGAACATTGCCACGAGGACGGGGACAAGGAGGATCACGAGCCAGGCCCCATCGTGAAACTTCGTGACGGCAAAGATCAGCATCACCACCGCTGTACAGAATGCGCCAAAACCGTTGATCACCATCTTCAGCGCCCAGCGGGGTTCGTAGCGCAGTGTTGAGCCGCGCTCTTGCGCCTCCTGCCCTGGCGCGAGGCGCCCGACCTTCTTCCAGCGGCGCGCCATGCCGGCCTGAGCGAGCGTGAAGGAGAGGAAGACCCCAATGGCATAGAGCGGGATCAGCGCGTTCACGCTGGCCTGGAACAACACGATCAGGATCGAGGCGATGAGGGCTAGCGCGATGATGCCGCGCGAGTAGACCAGCCGGCTTCCACGGTAGGTCAGTGGCCGGGGCAAGAAGCCATCCGCGGCGAGCAGGGCGCTCAGCCGTGGGAAGCCAGCAAAGGCTGTATTGGCTGCCATGATCAGGATGAGCGTCGTGGCCGCGATGGTGCAGAGGTACAACACGCCCCGACCATCATAGGTCGTGCGAGCCAGTTGCGAGATGAGCGTTTCTGCTTCCGAAGGTATGGCGGCGATCTTGCCGGCCAGGAAGGTAATGCCCAGGAACAGCGTGCCCAGAATAGCCGACATCCAGATCAGCGTGATTCCCGCATTGCGGCTGCGTGGCTCCTTAAAGGCCGTGACCCCGTTGGAAATGGCCTCTACGCCGGTAAGGGCCGTCGTGCCGTTGGAAAAGGCATGGAGAACCAAAAACAGGGTAACCGACTGCATGATCGGTTCTTTTCCGAGATGCGGAGGGTTCTCAACTACACCGAGGCCCCCCATCAGGTACTGCGTGAGACCGCTACCTACCGTCAGGAACATTATCGCCAGGAAGAAATAGCTTGGAATGGCGAGGATCGCGCCGGATTCTCTCACGCCGCGCAGGTTGACCACCATCATGAGCAGCACCATCCCGACCGCTACTGGCACCCGATAGGGAAAGAGGGACGGGTACGCCGAGGTCAGTTGGGCCATGCCCGAAGCCACCGAAACGGACACTGTCAGAATGTAATCGGTGAGCAGCGCAGCGCCAGCTAGCTGGGCGGGGAATTCTCCCAGGTTGTCGCGCGCGACAATATAGGCTCCACCGCCCCCCGGATAGGCGTGGATCGTCTGCAAATAGGAGAGCGTGACGATTGCGAGTAGCGCCACGATGGCCAGCGAAATCGGGAGGGCATAGACGAACGCGACAGCTCCGGCAGCGGCCAGGACGAACAGAATCTCATCGGTCGCGTACGCGGTGGAAGAGAGCGCGTCGGAGGCGAAAACGGCCAGGCCAATCGACTTGCCGATGGCCTGATCGGCCGCATCGGCGGTCCGGAGTGGCCGTCCGATCAGCCAGGACCGCCATGAGCGAGGTGGCTGGTACTCCGCGGTTCGCCGTAAGCCGGTCGTTCCGCCCTCTTTTTCAGACGTAGGCACAGATTGTCTCACGATACAATGTGCAGGATCAGCGAGGCCGATCGGTCGCCTGGACGCCAATGGGCCTGTAAGGATGCTATCCCGGTCAGCTTATTCCGTCAAGTTGGCAGGCGTCGCAATGAAAACCGTCGCTGTCACACGTCTGTTCATGTGATAGCATGAAACAGACAGGGCATGGAATTCAGCGAAACCGGCTCAATCTAGCCACTGTCCGTGAGCCTGTCAAGCTTTATTCCGCCTGGTGACATCCGCGCAATGGGCCTGAAAAGGGAGGAGCCCATGAGCTTGCATGAAGGGATGACCTTTGAGAAGACATGGAAGGTGACGGGGGCGGAAGCAGCCGACCGGCATGGCAACCCGTTTGTGCATGTGCTCACCACGCCGGTGGTGGTCGAGTGGATGGAAGAGGCGGCGACAGCAGGTGTACAGCCGCATCTCGCCGATGGGCAGGGTACGGTTGGCAGCACCCTGACGATGACGCATCTGGCGCCGACCCCTATCGGACTCGTGGTGAGAGTGGTGGCGAAGCTGACGCAGATTGATGGGCGGCGTCTCATCTTCCGGATCGAGGCCTTTGATGAGGTGGAGAAGATTGCGGAGTGTACGCATGAGCGGGTGATTGTTAACCTCTCGCGCTTCCACGAGAAGGCCGGAAGAAAGGCAGCAGGGGCGAGGGCCTCGTAAGCGAAGCCAATGATGGGTCCGGCGCCCAAGAGTTTCCTTGACAGTTGCCGCTGGCGGGCAAATAATACCTTTCCAGATTCGGGATCGCCTCGCAATGGCGAGGATGGTATGAGCGTAGTGCCGAGTGCCGTTCTGAAGATAGACGGATCACGCTTAGCATTGACAGGGCCGGGCTGAATGCCTCCTCATGGGGGATAATGGCGGGGGCCTGCGCCTGAGGCAGCGCATGGTGAGGAAGGCGAACACGACCGACGTTCCGGCTATCGCTCGACTGGTGAACACGTACGCCGGGAAGGGCGATCTGTTACCGCTGGCGCTGCAAGAGCTGTATGGCCGGATCGAGGATTTTTACGTCGTTGAGCAGGACGGACAGATTGCCGGAGTCTGCTCTCTCTTTGTCTATGGGGCGGACTTGGCAGAGATTCGGTCGCTGGCCGTCTGGCCGGAGTGTGAAGGGAAAGGGTTCGGCCGGGCATTAACTGAGGCGTGCATTGCCGCGGCGAAAGCGCTTCCGATCAGGCGGGTCTTTGCGCTGACCTATAAGCCGGGTTTTTTTGAGCGCCTGGGATTCCGTGTGGTTGACAGGCTGACACTACCGGAGAAGGTGTGGAAGGATTGTCGCCGATGCAGCAAGTGGGATTATTGCGACGAGACAGCAGTTCTCCTCGATCTATACTGAGAACGACAGGATAGCTGCTATGAACTCGCCACCGTCCGGAGGCCGTTATCAGATCTTCGCCGTCTCAGATGCAACCGGCGCGACCGCGGAATTGGTGGTCCGAGCCGCGCTGGCCCAGTTTCAGGCGGGAGAGGTGGAGATCCGCCGTTTGCCCAATATCCGGACGGCGGATGAGGCGCGACGGGTCATTGCGGCGGCCCAGGCGAGCAAAGCGATCGTTGTGCACACGCTGGTATCAGAAGAGCTGCGGCAGGCCGTCTTGCGGGAGGGACGGGAGCGGGGCGTAGAGACCATCGATCTGATCGGGCCGCTTCTGCTTCGCCTGAGCGATCAACTGCGCGTCCCGCCGCTCATGCAGCCCGGTCTGTTCCGGCAACTGGGGCAGGAGTACCTCCACCGGATCGAGGCCATTGAATACACCGTCAAACATGACGACGGGCAGCACCCGCTTGGACTTGACCGCGCCGATATTGTCTTAGTCGGCATTTCGAGGACCTCTAAGACACCGTTAAGCATCTATCTGGCCGGGAAGGGATGGCGAGTGGCGAATGTTCCGGTCATTCTCAATCTTCCGCTGCCGGGCCGGTTGATGACGATCGATCAGGAGCGGATTATTGGGCTGATCGTTGCGGTGGACCGGTTGGTGGAGTTGCGGCGGGCCAGAATCGAGCGTAAGCATGCGCCAGTGGCTGAAGCCTATGCGGAACTGGAAAAGGTGCGTGCTGAGCTTGCGTACAGCCGGTTACTCTTTCGTAAAGCGGGCTGGCCGGTCATCGATATGACGAACAAATCGATCGAGGAGGCAGCGAGCGAACTGCTGACGCTTATCGCCACGCCTGACGCGCCGCAGCCAGCCGAGCGGAAGGATGCCGGCACCCGTCCAAAGCGCGGGGCAAAGACGCAACCTGACGTTCAAAGCCGGTCTAAAAGCGAGGACATTCGGGGGAATCAATGACAAAGCCGCCGCTGGTAAAATCACAGGTTAAGAAAGAGGCAAAGCAGAAGGCAAGAGAAGAGCGAGCCGAGGAGCAGAGGACGCGGCGTCGCCAGTCGCGTACAGGGCAGATCGGGCTGTATGCCGCGATGGCGGCCATCCTGCTGATCGCGGGCTATTGGGGTTATGGCAAAATGACGGAAGAGCATAGCTGGACCACGGTCGCGATCTTACCGAGTCCTCACGCTCCACTCGGGACCCCCCACCCACCGTATAACAGCGATCCCCCAACGTCAGGGCCCCATGCGCCAGGCCTGGCTCGATGGGGCGTGTACACCGAACCGGTTCCCAAGGAGCTGCAGGTGCATAATCTCGAAGATGGCGGGGT
>JAHFDH010000144.1 GCA_023249055.1 Candidatus Methylomirabilota bacterium | reverse complement strand
GAGGGCGGAGTGGCCCATGAGGTAGAGGTCGGCGCCACGGGCTGCGCTCCGGCCTTCGGCGATGGCCCAGACGATCAGCGACTGGCCGCGCTGCATATCGCCGGCGGTGAAGACGCCGGGCACGCTGGTCATCCAGTTCTTGTCGCGCCAGACGTTGCCGCGGTCGGTGAGCTTTACTCCAAGCTCACTGAGCAGCCCATTCCGCTCTGGCCCCAGGAAGCCCATGGCTAGCAGGACCAGGTCTACCTCCATCTCGAATTCGGTGCCGGGGATGGGCCTGAAGGCCATCCGGCCGTTTTCCGTGATCATCTCAACCCGATGGGCATGCAGCTTCTTGACCTGGCCGTTCTCGCCGGAAAAGCGGGTTGTGGAGACCGAGAACTCACGGATGCCGCCCTCCGCGTGCGCGGATGAGGTGCGGAAGATGACCGGCCACTGGGGCCAGGGGTTATCGGGCGCGCGGGTATCGGGTGGCTGGGGAAGCAGTTCGAACTGGTGAACGGAGAGAGCCCCGTGGCGGTGAGCCGTTCCCAGGCAGTCGGCGCCGGTGTCGCCGCCGCCGATGATGACCACCCGCTTTCCGTTGGCGGTGATGAACGCCTCATCAGGGATGACCTCGCCCTGGCAGCGCCGGTTTTGTAGGGTCAGATACTCCATGGCAAAGTGGATGCCCCGCAACTCGCGCCCCGGGATCGCAAGGTCGCGCGGCGTGGTAGCCCCTCCAGCCAGCAGGATCGCATCAAACTCACGCCGCAGATCCTCAACGGGCACATTCACGCCCACATTCGCATTGGCCCGAAACTGGATCTCCTCCTTTTGAAGCTGGTCAAGCCGCCGGTCCAGCACCCGCTTCTCCAGTTTGAACTCCGGGATGCCGTAGCGCAGCAGTCCGCCGATCCGATCGGCCCGTTCAAAGACCGTGACCCAGTGGCCGGCTCGGTTGAGCTGCTGGGCCGCCGCCAATCCCGCCGGACCAGAGCCGATCACGGCGACCTTCTTGCCGGTTCGCACGGCGGGAGGCTCCGGTCTGACCCATCCCGCCTCGAAGGCGTGTTCGATGATAGCCAGTTCGATAGCCTTGATCGTCACCGGATCGTTGTTAATACCCAAGACACACGAGCCCTCGCAGGGCGCCGGGCAGGCGGTCCCGGTAAACTCCGGGAAGTTGTTCGTGGCATGCAACCGCTCGATGGCATCCCGCCACCGGTCGCGGTAAACCAGGTCGTTCCAGTCCGGGATGATATTACCCAGCGGGCAGCCCTGGTGGCAGAACGGGATGCCGCAGTCCATGCAGCGCGCCCCCTGCCGCCTCAGTGTCTCCGTCGGCCACGGCAGCATCACCTGCTGCCAGTCTCTGGTCCGCTCCTCAACAGGCCGGTACGGCTGCTTCTCGCGCTTGAACTCGATGAAGCCGGTCGGCTTACCCATGGGCGCCCACCATCACCGCCTGTTCCCAGGGGATCCCTTCAGCCTCAGCCCGTTTCAGCGCTTTCATCGCCCGCTTGTAGTCTTTTGGTATCACCTTGACGAACTTCGCCTCCATCGTCTGCCAGTTTTTCAGAATTCGATCAGCCACTGTACTGCCGGTATAGTGGACGTGGCGGTGCAGCAGCGCACGGACCTCCTCGATGTCCTCGGCCGCGGCCAGTGGCTCTATATCGACCATGTTCGCATTGCAACGATTCTTAAAATCGCCGACGTCGTCCAGCATGTACGCCACGCCGCCGGACATCCCGGCGGCAAAGTTGCGCCCCGTGCCGCCGATGACGACGACGCGGCCGCCGGTCATATACTCACACCCGTGGTCGCCGACGCCCTCTACCACTGCATGGGCGCCGCTGTTGCGCACCGCGAATCGCTCGCCGGCGACCCCGCGAAGATAGACCTCGCCCTTTGTTGCGCCATACAGCACCACGTTACCGACCAGGATATTCTCTTCGGGGACAAACGTCGCCTCGCGCGGCGGGAACACGATAATCTTTCCGCCGGAAAGCCCCTTCCCCAGATAGTCGTTAGCGTCGCCTTCCAGGGCCAACGTGATCCCTCTCGGGATAAAGGCGCCGAAGCTCTGCCCGGCCGAGCCCGAGAAGTGGATCCGGATCGTGTCCTCGGGCAGGCCGTCGCCTCCGTAGCGGCTGGTCACCTCGTAGCCCAGGATAGTGCCGACCGTGCGGTTAACGTTCCTGATCGGCAGACGCAAGCCAACCGGCTCACGGTGCTCGAGCGCCGGCCGGCAGCGCGGGACGAGCGTCGTCATGTCCAACGACTGCTCCAGTCCGTGATCCTGCTCCCGCACCTTGCGGATGGCGACCTCAGGTCCGACGTCGGGGCGGTACAGGATCGACGAGTAGTCGAGTCCCTTGGCCTTCCAGTGGTCTACCGCCTTCTTCATCTCCAGTCTGTCCATGCGCCCGATCATCTCGTCCATGGTGCGGAATCCGAGCTGGGCCATCAGTTCGCGCACCTCCTGAGCGATGAAGCGGAAGAAGTTCTCCACGTACTCGGGCTTGCCGGAGAAGTTCTTCCGAAGTTCGGGGGCCTGGGTGGCCACGCCGACCGGACAGGTGTTCAGGTGGCAGACGCGCATCATGATACAACCCATCACGACCAGCGGCGCCGTAGAGAAGCCGTACTCTTCGGCGCCGAGCAGGGCCGCGATGATCACGTCGCGTCCGGTTTTCATCTGGCCGTCGACCTGGACGACGATCCGATCCCGGAGCTTGTTCATCACCAGCACCTGCTGGGTCTCGGCGAGCCCCAACTCCCATGGCAGCCCCGCGTGCTTGATGGAGCTGAGTGCTGATGCGCCGGTGCCGCCATCGTGACCGGAGATGAGCACCACGTCGGAGAACGCCTTGGCCACGCCGGCCGCGATCGTGCCGACACCCACCTCGGCGACAAGTTTTACGTGAATTCTGGCAGTTGGATTACTATTCTTCAGGTCATGGATGAGCTGTTTCAGATCCTCGATGGAGTAAATATCGTGGTGTGGTGGGGGCGAGATCAGCCCTACGCCGGGGGTTGAGTGCCGTACCTCGGCGATCCAAGGATAGACCTTCGAGCCGGGGAGTTGTCCACCCTCGCCGGGCTTGCTGCCCTGCGCCATTTTGATCTGAATATCGGTGGCGTTGACCAGATACTCGCTGGTCACGCCGAAGCGGCCGGAGGCCACCTGCTTGATGGCGCTTCGGCGCCAGTCGCCGTTAGAGTCCGGGGTATAGCGCGCCGGATTCTCCCCCCCCTCGCCGGTATTGGACCTGGCGCCCAGGCGGTTCATGGCGATGGCAAGGGTTTCGTGCGCCTCCTGGCTGATTGAGCCGTACGACATGGCCCCCGTCGCGAAGCGCTTGACGATTGTCTCGACCGGCTCAACCTCCTCCAGTGGAATCGGTTGGTCGGCTACCTTCAGGTCGAACAGCCCTCGGAGCGTACAAAGATTGTGATTATGGTTGTTGATCTGCTCCGCATACTCTTTGAAGATCGTGTACTGGCCGGTACGGGTGGAGTACTGCAGCTTGGAGATCGTCTCGGGGTTAAAAAGATGGGATTCGCCGTCGCGTCGCCACTGATATTCACCGCCCCACTCCAGATCAGAGTGGCCGACGGGTCGATCAGGGAAGGCGCGGCGGTGCCGGAGGACGACCTCCTCCGCGACAATATCGATGCCGATACCGCCGATCCTGGATGCTGTCCAGGTGAAGCATCGATCTACGAACGCCTTGTCCAGACCGATCGCCTCGAAGATCTGGGCGCCGCGATACGACTGGATCGTCGAGATTCCCATCTTGGAGATGACCTTCAGAACGCCCTTGTTCAGCGCCTTAATGTAGTGCTTGACCGCCTTCTTGTGGTCCAGTTCAGGCAACAGCCCCTCGTGGATCATATCGTCAAGGGTCTCAAAGGCGAGATATGGGTTGATCGCGCCGGCGCCGTAGCCGATGAGCAGCGCCGCGTGGTGGGTTTCCCGAGGCTCGCCGCTCTCGATCACCAGCCCGACCCTCGTCCGTGTCCCTTCTCGAACCAGATGGTGATGGACGCCGGCAGTAGCCAGCAGGGCCGGAATCGGCGCCAGTTCCTTCGACACGCCCCGGTCGGAGAGGATGATGAAGGTGTAGCCGTCGGCAATGGCCTGGCTCGCCTTCCGGTATAGCTCCTGAAGCGCCCGCTCCAGACCGCTGCCGCCCTCGGCTGCCGGGAACAGCATGGGCAGCGTGATCGACTTGAAACCCGGCAGATCGACATATCGGATTCGCGCCAACTCCTCATTGTCCAGGACCGGTGTCTTCAACTTAATCTGCCGGCAACTCTCGGGTTCCGGCTTGAGCAGGTTGCGCTCCGGGCCGATTGTCGTCGCCATCTGCGTGACCAGCTCCTCCCGGATGGCGTCCAACGGCGGATTAGTCACCTGGGCGAAGAGCTGCTGGAAATAGTCGTACAGCAGGCGGGGGCGGTTGGAAAGGACGGCCAGTGCCGCGTCATTCCCCATCGAACCGACCGGCTCCTCACCCTTCAACGCCATTGGACTCAGGATGAGACGCAGGTCCTCGTGGGTATAGCCGAAGAGCTGCTGCCGCTGTAGCACGGTCTCGTGATCCGGCTCGTGGACGTGCGGTGGCGCCGGGAGCGCCTCAAGCGGGACCAGGTGCTGCTGCAGCCACTCCCGGTAGGGGTACTCCGTAGCGAAGGCGTGCTTCAACTCTGCGTCGTCGATAATCCGGCCCTGGGCCGTATCGACGAGGAAGATCCGGCCCGGGTGCAGCCGCTCTTTGATCAGGACATTCTCAGGCGCGATATCCAAT
>JAHFDH010000143.1 GCA_023249055.1 Candidatus Methylomirabilota bacterium | reverse complement strand
AAATAGAAAATCTCCGCCGGGTATTTTGCCTTGAGCAACTCCGGGTTGGTTGCGCCCTCTTTGAGCGGTTCGGCTGTGGCTTTGTAATCACCAGGGTCAGGACGCCACACATACCAATCCCGAAGCCCGACCATATCCGCGAATTCATCCACCAAACGATATTCATCGCCCGGCTCAAGGTTCTTGCTGCGCTCCTGCCAGTGTTTCCAAAGCTTTTCCGAGAGCGCGAAGTTTTCTGGACTGGAATACGGCGCAGCGAAGGCAGACGCGCCATGAAAAAGCTCGTCGAGGAACAAACCATACGCGCCATTTAAGGCGAGACTGGCCTGCAAAATCTTTCGTGGCGTGAAGCGGCGAATCTCAGGGTTGCTGTTCGTCTGCCACGCTTCCAGTGCCAGCTTGCGGACGGAGAGGAACTGCGCGGGGCGTAGCAGCGGGAACGTATGGCGGATCTGCCGCTCTATCAGCATGTCGATCGGACAGTTGAACAGGAATTCGCACAGCCCGCCGACGAGCGTAAGGGTTACCTCTGTGATCGTCTGCTCCGGGTATCCAGCTTTTTCCCACTTGCGGATATCTCCCGCGACTGACAGGATAGCGGTCTCGCGTGTCTTGGCCGTGGTCGCGAAGAAAAGATTCTTGCCGGCCTTGCGAGCCTCGGATTCGAGTTTCAGGTGGGTGAGTTCATGTGTCTCCAGGTGGCAGACTAATGGGGGGGGGTAATCCTTCCTCACCTTTACCAAATGGAAATCGCGTTGATGCTTCCACGCCATCTGAATCGTCGCGCCGATTTTGCCCTCGAAATTCTCTTCCTGAATCCGTATCGGGAAGCCGGACAGGGTTTCCATCTCGGCTTTGTAGTCCTGGACGAGCGTGAAGGCCTCAGACTCATTGCGATCTGCGAGGTCAACTTGCAGCTTGGCGAACAGTTGCCGCGCGCCATCATAGACCGGCTTTGACCGAGCGTCCTGCATCTTCGCCTTGGCGAACATCCGATTGAGCGTTTCGAGTGCAGCGTCTGGTTTGTGTGTGGAATCGTAGGCGACGGCCTCGCCGTAATACGCGTTGGCGAACTCGGGATTAGCTGTGATGGCTTGCTCAAACAGCTTGATTGCTTCGTCGGTCTTTCCACGCTCACCGCAAACCGCCGCCAAGCTGTTCAGCGCCCACGCATCGTTCGGCGCAATCTCCAGCGCCTTGCGAAGAAACTTTTCACCCGTGTCCTTGTCCGATTTCTCGCGGATGTAAAGATTGGCGAGTACCACCCAACCCCACGCGTCACGCGGATTGAGCCGGAGGACGTCGATCAAGTGATTTGTCGCATTGTCAATATCGCCGACTTCAACGTAGGCCATCGCCAAGTCTCGGCGCGCGGTGTGGAGCGACGGTTGCAATTCCAACACCCGCTTGAGGATGCCGATGGCTTTTCGGTAATTACCCTCGGCGGCTCGTTTTCCTGCCCGCTCGGCGAGGCGCGTAACCTCGGCTTGGGCAGTGGGAGACTCTTCCGAAAAGGAGATGATGGCTTCGTCGCCTTCGACTACAACGGCAATTGGCTGTGGCAAGAAACTAAACTGCTTTAGCACAAGAGCCGTCACTGTCGCGAAATCCGGGTTCTCTACCGGCGACGCATCGTCGAACTCGAAAAGGTCAGCAATCTTGATTCTTAGCGTTCGCATTATGAGACTTTACAACAGGTTGCGGCTTGATTGAGCGCCATCCATTAAGTATGGTAACCAGCGTATCACCATCCGAAACGTGTGATGATTGCGGCGATTCTCTCGTCTTTCAGGGAACTTGTCAAGTTCGCCCGGCAACGATTGGCGGCGACAGGAACCGACCAGCATAAGCCTGTTGTGGTCGCCCAGCCTATTCCGTGATGGCAGTCCCGGGGAGACCTTTATAGCGAGGGGGCCAGAATGCCAATTCGTTGGCGATTTCAAATGATCCGTAGGTCTCGGCGATCCGCAGGCATCGCATGTGGCTATGCCGCCGCGTTCGGCAGGTCGAGGAGGTAGCGCCATGCCGGAACCACCCCGATAGTGCTACCGCCGGTATCGATCCCCCGGTCTTCGTTCCTCGTCACGACGGCTGCGGTCTTGAGGCCCAATTCGGCCATCGCTTCGCTCAGGGCCGCTGTTTCCCGTTTCCGCGTCTGCGGTTCACCCAGAGACTCGCACACCTGGACCTGTTCTGGACGCGATCGAGAAAGTGTCGAACAACAACGCGATCTTTGTCTATGGTATCTCCGACCGGAAAGTAGGCGGCCTCGCTCTACAGAAGCCAGACGGCAATGTCTCACCCGTCTTTCCCGCGGCGCTGACGGAGAACGTCCTGGAGCCGTTCTCCGAGGAGCCAACCGGGGGTGGCGGCTCCGCCCTCCAGTTCCTGCCGTGAGGTGAAGGGGACGGTTCTTGATGTAGCCGGAAGCCGTACGGCGAGATAGAGTGTCCGGGTCTACCCCAGTCAGGGGAGGTATGGCGAGACAGTTAAATACTTGACATTCCATGTAAGCAATCATATAGTTCCTCCACTACTCGAATTCAGAGTTGCGTTTCCAGTCGTAACCCATATCCTGAAGGTTCAAAGATGAAGAAACGTAACGCTGTCGTTGCTTTATTGCCTCTATTGGCTGTCGCTCTCTTCTTCGGATGGGCCTGCAGTCGCTTCAGTTCGCCACCATCCGGTCCCGAAGGTCTTCCTACCCAAGCGCCATCTGCCACAAGCACTGCTGCGTCTCGGCCCAAGTGGACCGGTCCGCCGAACAATGCCAAGTACATGGGGAGCGAGTCCTGTCTGACGTGCCACGAGGAGTCGGCCCAGCGCTTCCACAAGACGATGATGGGGCGGATCATGTCTGTGAACCCGCGCACGCCCCAAGAGCAGCGGGGCTGTGAGTCGTGTCATGGTCCAGGGGGTCCGCACGTAGAGACGGAGGGCGGCGCCCTGGAAACATTGATCACCTTCAAGAAGGGGGCAGAGCCGGTCGACGCGCAGAATGCCACGTGTGTGAACGGCTGTCACGAAAAGGGTGAACATACCTTCTGGAGGGGAAGTCCCCACGAAGCGCGGGGAGTGGCGTGCGTGTCCTGCCACAAGGTGATGGCGTCGGTGTCAGACCGATACAACTTGGCGAAGCCGACCGCGATCGAGGTCTGCTCGCAGTGCCATCAGACCCGCCGCGCCCAGCTCCAGCGCAGTTCCCACATGCCGCTGCGCGATGGAAAGATGAGTTGCACCGACTGCCACAACCCGCATGGGACCGCCACTCAGGCGATGCTTCGGGAAGATTCAGTCAATGACAACTGTTTCAAGTGCCATGCCGAGAAGCGGGGGCCGTTTCTCTGGGAGCATGCGCCTGTCACGGAGAGCTGTTCGAATTGCCACGAGCCGCACGGTTCCACCAATCCGAGGCTTCTGAAGATCAGGGTTCCCCGCCTCTGTCAGCAGTGCCACATCGAGTCCAGACACCCAACGAGCCCATACGATCCGAGGACCGGAAGCAGGTTTGTCGTCAACAGGGGCTGCGTCAACTGTCACCAGAAGATCCATGGGTCAAACCATCCCTCAGGGTTCGCTTTCACGAACTGAGGTAGCGATCTGGATCACGCGAGGAGGTGGGCCATGGGCGCGTTGCTTGTGAAAAGAGGGATTAGTCAAGCGTTGCTGCTGACGGTGGCTCTGTCGCTGGCAGCCGTTGCATCAGGCTACGCTGAACAGGCCCCGACGCAGGAGGCTCTCCCTTCGTGGGTCAACTGGCTGAATGCCGGATTGCCGTTCAATTTTGGGCTGACCGGATTGGATATTGAGGGCGGCTATCGCGATATGGATGGCCGGCGGAGTTCGGCCAAGTTCCAGGAGTACCGCGTTCTTGAAGAGAGTCCCTTTCTGGATCACCTTCGGCTCAGCCTGGAGACCAAAGATAAGAAGCACTACATCGACTTTACTGCGCTAGACAGCTTTAAACAGGATCAGAGCTACCTGTTGCGAACGGGGCGGTACGGCGACTATGAGTTAGAGATTTTCTGGGATCAGGTCCCGCATCTGTTGAGCACCACCGGACGGACTCTGTTTACCACAACGCGCGAAGACGGCGCTGTCAGCCTGACCTTGCCGTCCGGCGTCGCATCGACGGTGCAGGCCGCCTCGGCGGCGACGAAGGCCTCCGTACTGGCAGGCTTCCTGGCTAATGCCATACCGGTCGATCTCAGCTTCCTGACCACCAAAGCGGGATTCGGGTTGAAGTACAACCTGACAGATTCGCTGGATTTTGGTGTCCGCTACACCTTCACGCAGAAGGACGGGACGATCCCTTTTGGCGCGGGCATCGGCAGCCCCGGGGGCAATGTGGTCGAGCTTCCGGCCCCCCTCTTTAACCGGACCCACCAAGTGGAAGCCAAGACCCAGTATGCTCGACCAGGTTGGAACATGATCCTTGGGTACACCGCCTCGATTTTCGATCAGGGAATTGACAATATCACGTTCGACAACCCGCTCTCGGCGACGAACAGCGCGACCGCTTCGGCTCTTGGGCGGACCACCATGGATCCGAGCAACCAGGCGCATAACGTATTTCTTTCTGGCGGCATTTCCCTGCCGCTTCAGACCAGGATCATGGGGAAGGTCTCCTACGGGTGGCGGCTCCAGGATGAATCGTTTGTCTCCCATACCGTCAATCCGGCCCTGGCGGCCGATCCCCAATTGGCGCTCCCAAGAAACAGTTTCGATGGAGATATCAGGACGACCCTGGTGACTCTCAACGCGACGAGCCGCCCGCTTGCCACCGTGCCGCTGACGCTGTCTAGTGGCTACCGCTTCTACGATTTCAACAACCGATCGCCGGAGA
>JAHFDH010000030.1 GCA_023249055.1 Candidatus Methylomirabilota bacterium | reverse complement strand
TCGGAGAGGTGCTCGCAACCCAGAAAAGCCAAAAGACCTACAACCTGATTGTGCCGATCGTCGTGGGTAATCAGCGGATGGGGTACGCCCTGATCAGCATGGTGCTGGATGATTTTGCCCAAATCTCGCGACTCAATTTCATTAATCGGCTGATCGTGACCGTGCTGGTGTTTGGCCTCGGGATGGTAGCCTCCCTCATCCTGTCCTGGAAGTACACCAGACCGATCGATCAGGTCGTCCAGGCGGCACGTCGGGTGGCCCAGGGTGATCTCGACGATACCTTGCCGGTCGAGGGCCACGATGAGATCGGCGAGCTGACGGCCAGTTTCAACGACATGGTGCGGAAACTGCGGGCAAACAAAGAGCTGGAACAGCGCCTGCACCAGGCCGAGCGTCTCTCCAGTGTCGGCCAGTTGGCCTCTGGTATTGCACACGAAATTCGTAATCCCTTGAATTTCATCAACCTGAGCATCGATCATCTGCAGAGTCGGTTTTCACCCACCGATCCCCGCCTGCGGGAGGAGTTCACCTACCTGGTCTCGTGGGTGAAAAGCGAGATTCACCGCCTGAACACGATGATTACCAACTTCCTGACCTACGGTAAACCGCTCAAACTGCAGCCGCGCCCATGCGACCTGACCTCGCTGCTCCACGATGTCGCGAAGATGGCCGGCGGCAGGGCTGTCGAGCAGGGGATCGAGATCGACTGCAGCTCTCTGGACGCATTGCCGATGGTGTCGGTAGACGGGGAGCAGATCAGGACCTGCTTCGTCAATGTTCTGGTCAACGCCTTTCAGGCTATGCCTCAGGGCGGCAAGCTGGCGATTACCGCCAGGCCGGTGAACGAGGCAGACGGTGGACGGTGGATTGAGGTCCGCTTCCAGGATACCGGGCATGGAATTGCCGCAGAGGACCTGCCGAGGGTGTTCGAGCCGTACTTTACGACAAAGGAGGTCGGGATCGGGTTGGGATTGGCCCTGACGAAGAAGATCATCGAAGAACATGGGGGGACGATCGCATTGGACAGCGTTCGCGACCACGGCACCATAGCGAGCATCCGGCTGCCGGTGGAGGATCTGGCCTGATGCAGGGTGGGCGGATCCTGGTCGTGGACGATGAGGGCCCCCAGCGGGAGATCCTTCGGACCATCCTGTCGGCTGAGGGGTATGCGGTCGAGACGGCGTCAGGGGGAGGGGAAGCCGTCAGGCGCTGCCAGGAGAGGCCGTTTGACCTGGTGCTGACCGATCTTCGCATGCCTGGGACCGATGGCCTGGCGCTTGTGGAGCGGCTCATGCGGGACGACCCGCCCACCCTGGTCATTCTGATGACCGCCTACGGCTCACTCGATTCGGCGGAGCAGGCGCTCAAGAGGGGCGCCTTCGATTATCTGACCAAACCGCTGGAGCGGGAAGAGCTGCTCCTGACGGTGAAAAGGGCCTTCGAGCGCATCCAGTTGAGCCGGGAGAATCGATCGCTGCGGCAGCAGGTGGAAGAGCGCTTTCGCATCGAAGGGATCGTGGGCAGTCACTTCCGGATGCAGGAGGTCTTCGAGAAGATCCGGAAGGTCTCAAACAGCAACTCTACTGTACTCCTCATCGGGGAGAGCGGGACCGGAAAGGAGCTGATCGCCAGGACCATCCATCGACAAAGTTCACGCAGCGATCGCCCGTTTATTGCCGTCAACTGCGCAGCCATCCCGGAGAGTCTGCTGGAAAGCGAAATCTTCGGCCATGAGCGGGGCGCATATACGGGAGCAGTGGACCGGAGGGCCGGCTGCTTTGAGCTGGCGAACGGCGGAACCATCTTCCTGGATGAAGTCGCCGAGATGCAACTGCCGATCCAGGCAAAATTCCTGCGTGTTCTGCAGGGTGAGACGTTCAGGAGGCTGGGGGGGAAACAGGAGATCGACGTCGACGTGCGCGTCATCGCCGCGACCAATCGGGATCCTGCCGAAGCGGTCAAAGACGGCCTCCTTCGCGAGGACCTGTTCTATCGGCTGAACGTGGTCGCCATCGTGCTCCCACCCCTCCGCGAGCGAAGCACTGATATCCCTCAACTCGTCGAGTATTTCATAAAAAAACACGGTGAGCGCGCGGGCAAGCCGATCCACGGGATCAGCAATGGCGCGATGCGACTCCTCCTGAACTACCACTGGCCCGGCAATGTTCGACAACTGGAGGCAGTGATCGAGCGGGCGATCCTGCTCTCCGAAGGGCCTGAGGTTGAGCATTACGATCTGCCCATTGAGGTTCGGTTCTTCGACCTCCCCGCCCAGCCTGTTGCCTCGAGCACTCCCGTCGGCAAGTTCGCGATCGAGATTCCCGAGCAGGGGATCCAGTTTGAGTCGCTGGAGCACGACTTGATCGTACAGGCCATGGAGAAGTCCGATTGGGTGATCACCAAGGCGGCTCGCCTCCTGGGGTTGAGCTATCGGACCCTGCAGTATCGTCTGGAGAAATTTCAGATCAAGCGGGATACGAAGGCCGCCTCCACGACTCCGGAGAGCGGATTGACTGAACAGGCGTCACAAGAGAAAGGAGGGATGTGAGTGGGAAGCGTGGTCAAGAAGCGGCGGCAAAAGATGAGCAAGCATAAACATAAGAAACTGCTGAAGCGGACCAGGCATCAGCGTCGGAAGAAGTAAAGCCGGGCATTAAACGTTCGAACGGCTGATCCATTCTAAGGAGTAGATTCGGATAATGCGCCCTGCAAGAGGACCGTTGCTGGGCTGGGCCGGTCGGACGGGGGATGACTCTCGGTGAGAGACAAAGGCCTTGCGCGAGGCGGATTTCGAACTGATCGATCGATTCTTGCAGGGCGATGGGACGGCGTTCGATGAACTGGTCCGAAAGCGCCAGCGGGAGGTGTATAACCTGGCTTATCGGATGACCAGGAATGCGGAGGACGCGCGGGACGTGTCGCAGGAGGCCTTCTTGCAGGTCTATCGGAACTTGAGCCGATTTGATCGCCGTTCCAGCCTTTCTACGTGGTTGTATCGGATCGTTGTCAACCTGTGCCTCAACCACTTGAGCCGGGGCTCGCGAGCTCTGTACGCCGCGGTTGACCAGCAACCTGATCCGGTCGATTTGTCGGAGGGGTCGCTCGCCCGGCTCGAGGAAAGGGAGCGGGCGGACGCGCTCGCTCGCGCCATCGAGACCCTTCCACCGCAACAGCGGGCGAGTCTGACGTTGCGGGTCCATCATCACCTCGCGCACCGGGAGATCGCAGACATTCTGGGGGTCTCCGAGGCGACGGCCAAGGTGCACTATTTTCACGCGGTGCAGGCGCTGCGGCGTAAACTGGCACACTGGCGCGAAGGCGCATGAAGGGAGAGGCTGCTGTCGCCATGAAATGCGAGGACATCGAGTGTAAGCTGGTGGAATTGATCGAGGGAGAGCTGGCGCCGGCTCAGCGTTCTGAGGTCCTTACCCATCTTGATCGCTGCGCCACGTGTACTGCGGAGTTCTCCGCATATCGTGATCTCCTGGCGCTTGTGCAGGTCGACCCGGTTCCGGAGCCGTCGTCAGGCTTTTGGGAAGAGTTCCTGCCTTCGCTGAAGCATCGAATCGGGCAGGAGGTCGATAGGCCGAGGCCAACACCCGCCTCGTGGTTGGCCGGCGTAGGATCGTGGTTTGCCTTTCGGCCGCGCCTTATTGCCGGCTTGGCGGTGGCAGCTGTATCAATATTTATCGTCGTTCGGCTGCCTGGCGTTTTGCCCGTCAGGGCGAACCGACAGGTGGCGCCAATTGTGACGGAACAGGTCGCGGGTCAGAACGCCTCAGCTCACAATGCGGCAATACTGCCTCGCTCCAGCGGCGGGAACCAGCAATCCGGCGAACCGCTTATCGTGGCTGGAGAGGTCGTCGAGGAGCCTTCGATCCTGATAGCGGCGGTTCAGCGGCTCGGCGGGATAGATGAGATTGCGGATCGGCTCGAAACGGTCTGGGCGCTACGCCCGGAGGCAGATCCGGCAGACTCGCTCGCCTCGCTCAACGAGGAAGAGCGCCAGGTTCTGCTAGATCGCCTGAATCATCTGAGATGGTCAGATACATGAAACAATTACAGGAATCATATTCGGTCCGGTCTTGGTCTGCTACGATAGCCGTCGCGGGGCTGCTCTGGCTGTGTGGTCCGGTCTCCGGCACTATGGCGCAGCCGTTCGCGCCGGCCGCCCCAAGAGCACCTGGAGTGCCTGACGGGAGACGTTTGATCGAGACCATCAAGATTTGGAAGATGACCGAGGCGCTCAACCTCAATGAACATCAAGCCGCCAAACTATTCCCAAGGCTGGCTCAATTGGAGGCTTCACGCCGCGAATTCCACCGGCAGCAGCGTTTGCTGCGGGACGAGCTTGCCGAACTTTTGAAACAGCAGCCCCTGCCGGATCAGGAGGTCAAGGCGAGACTCGAACGGTTAGAGCGAACCGAAATTGACTTCAGAGGGCGTGAGCAGGCTATCAGAAGGGGGCTCCGGACGATCTTGAGCGTAGAACAGCAGGCCCGTCTCGCGCTGTTCGAAGATCGATTTGAGACCGAGATGCGGCGCGCTATCCAGGATCTTCGGCAACGTCACCGGGGACTGCCGCCCGGTCAAAGTCACAGCATTGAATCACCCAGCCCGCCGGATCAACCCCCAACCCCTGCGGAGAATGAGCTGCCGCGCAGGTAGAGAGTCAACTCGATCGCCGCAGCGAGCCCCATGTGGACGCGTCCCCTGCATGAGGGCAAGTGGCGCGAATAGGCCGTAGTCGAGGCGTTCAGGCCTCATCATCGCTCGGTCCGTCTCGTCAGTTCCGTCGCGTGGCGGCGCATACCATCATTGCCCACTCAGTTCCCGATCCCTCGTCTCTTCCGTCACGTGCAGCCAGAGCTTCGAGATCTGACGTTCGGCACAATTGTGAAGGTCTACCCGCCGGAAGGGCGGAAGATTTATCGGCTCATCTTTGATCCGTTGCGTCAGTGGCGGTAAAACCGATTGTGCTTGCGTCACCAGAATGGATCGTTGATAATCTCGTTAAGCACATTAGCTATTAGCTAATGTGGTGGCAGCGACAGGAGGAGGTATATGACACGAAAATACGGACATTACTTAGGGTTAATCGTTCTTGCGATGGTTTTAACCCTGCTGGCCTCAGAGCTACAGGCGTGGGCGCGGGCGGGCGGCGGCGGTAGCTTCGGAAGCCGGGGATTCCGCAGCTACTCCAGCCCAAGCCGCAACTATTATAGGCCAACGACACCCGCTCAGCCGCCGACCGAGCCGAGGAGCCCCTATGCGGCCCCGATGCCCCAATCACCAGGAGGCGGGTTCATGCGGAGCCTGGCGGGAGGCATGCTGGGCGGGTTGCTCGGCGGCATGTTGTTCCGAAGCTTGGGCTTCGCCGGCTTTGGCGGCATGGGTGGCGGATTTGGGTTGATGGACCTGGTGATCCTGGGCGCAATCGGCTTAGCGATCTACTGGGTGGTGAAGCAGCGATCGCAACCGGCGTCGATTGAGGGACCGCATCAGCGCCAGTCCGCCAGCCAGGCAGGCGTCGCGTGGAGCGAACGTGAGCCGGAGCGGTACCAGGGGACGGCTTCGCAAGCCACGATGGTCCAGGAACCCGATCTGAACCAGGGGTTGGCGCATATTCGTCAGATGGACCCGGGTTTTGAAGAAGGCCGGTTTCGCGAGGCGTGCACCGATCTCTTTTTCAAGGTCCAGGCGGCTTGGGCCAATCGTGATCTTGAACCGATCCGTACAATTCTTACGCCTCAGATGTCTACTCAGCTTGGCGCGGATGTGATGCGGCTCAAGACCGAACGGAAGATCAACCGTCTGGACAACATTGCGGTCCGCTCCATCGAATTGACGGAAGCATGGCAGGAGCAGGGTCAGGATTACGTCACTGTGCGGTTTTTGGCGAACCTCCTCGATTATACCGTAGACGAAGGGACCGCCCAAGTCGTGGACGGCAGCCGCACAGACCCTGTAAAGTTTGAAGAGTATTGGACCGTGACACGCCCAGTCGGACCCAATCCTTGGGCGCTTACGGCTATCAATCAGGCAGAGAACTGAGCGATCAGCATTCAGCCGAAAAATTTCCAGGTAACCGCCGCTCATCGGTCATGGCATCGGCACCCCCGTCCGTTTCCGGCGAAGCGATGCAAGGAGACTGCGCGCGAATGCCAGTGTCAGGAGCATCTCTTTGAAACAGGTCACCGCCAGCCTGACAGGCCGAATGTGCCAGAATTTCATCCCGCTCGGGTGTTCCCGCGTTCTAGCCCAAAACCTGTTGAGATCCTGGCGGGAGCAGACAATCCGGTTGGTCAAGGCATCATACCTGGCATAGAGGCGATCCAGTCGTGATGGGAGCTGCCCCTGGATGCCGGAGTAGACCTCCTGCCATTCCTGGACCTTTATACTCTGCCAGGCGTCGCGTTGAAGCGCATACAGGCGTTCAAACCATTTCTTGGCAGGCCCGTCTCCCCATTTCCATGAGCGATGGAGCGCTTGAATCCGGACCTGGAGGTCCCCCCATTTCTTCAGAAATACGTTCAAGTCGTTGCCGCTGAGCAGCATCTTCGAGGGAAGGTCCTCAAAGGGATCAAGCAGGGCCCGGACCTTCGCGGGTAACGCTGTCTTGGCATCGCTATAGGCCTTTTGCCACTCCGCGATCTTCAAGGTCTGCCAGATCTCCCCTTGAATCCGTTGAGCCTCGTCAAAAAACCGTATTTCTCTTTCACTCCTCGGACGGGTCTGGAGCCATATCTCTTCCATCTCTTTTAGGAAGCGGGCCCAGGCCACGAACAGACGGCAGACCTCTTTCGCGCGTTTCCAGAGATGAACCGGCACCGGGTCGACCGTACACCCGGGTCGCCGCGTCAGCCGGTCTTTCAGACGAAAAAAGCCCGCAACCATCGGATGCTGCTTCTCGATCAAGGCGGCGTTCTTGTACCACAGGTACACATTGATGAGATTCCAGTAGATCCACGGGTTGCGGCGCCATCGCGCCAGGATATTCGCCATATTCTCCTTGCTGTAAAACGCTTGCCACGCCTCTTGGTACGCGGCGGTCCACTCCTCGGTGGTCATATGGGGGTGTATCGTCGTGGCGTGAAACGAATCCCGCTTGTTGAGATCAGGGTCCATCCACTCTCCACGCAACTTCATCTCCCGATGATCCTCGGAACCCGGTAGGGGGGTCAGCATAAAGAAGGAGGCCTGATCCGGCTGAATAACATCCATGAGGTACTGCATGTCCAGGCCTACCTGCTCCTTTGTATCGAACGGCAGGCCGATGATATAGGCGGCGTGAACGACGACACCGGCATCATGCCATTCGCTGATCGTGCCCACATACTCCTCGACCTTATTTTGTCCCTTCCCCTGGGACTTGAGGTTCTCAGGATTCACGCTCTCCAGGCCGACAAATACCTGGGTGCAGCCGGCCTCCGCCGCGAGACGTACGAAGTCCTTCGGTTTACGGGCCAAGTCGACCTGCATCATAAAAGAGATGTTGATCCCTTCGCCACGCAGTCGAATGATCCCTTCAAAGGTTTCACGCCACAGCTTCTTACGGGCAAAGTTATCATCTGTGAAGAAGTAGAAGTTGATGCCGCGCTCCAAGTAATTTCTCCGGATAAGCGTGGCGATCGCTTCCGGGGAGCGCTCCCGCATCATTCGACCCTGCACATTGATGATGGTGCAGAAGGAGCATGAAAACGGACAGCCGCGAGAGGTTTCCACAGTCCCGAAGTTGGGCCTGGCAAAATGCTTCATCGTTTTGGGGCTGGTCACGGGGAGCGGGGCGTTTTCGATGTCAACCAGGTTCTTGAGGTCGTCCGCAAAGGTGTAGAGGGGTTTCAACTGCCCATTCAGGACGTCGGTCAGGATGCCCCCCCAATGCCCTTCGACCTCGCCCGACACGACCACAATCGATTCCCGATAGAGCTCCTGAATGTCCGGTTCCTGGTCGCCGAGAATATTGATGGTTCCGCTGGTATGGAAACCCCCGATGATGACGTCAATCCCATGCGCGCGGAACTGCTTGCCCAAATTGAGCGCCCTTGGGAACTGGGGAGTTTGAACCGCGACCAGGCACACCACCAGTTTCGTGCCAGGTTGGCGGCCCCACTTGATAATCTGCTTTACAGGAACCTTTTGTGCGACCTCGTCAAAGGTATCGAGCTGAATGGCGACATCTCCCAGGATACCGCGCTTATCGACATCTTCGGTCAGTCCCCGGAGCACACTGAGGGTGTTGCTGGGCAGTACGCCCTTCCAGAAGCGGATGATGTATCCATCATCGTCGTATTGCGAGGGTTTGATGAGGACAACCCGAAGGGTCCTGTATTGGCTGGTTTGGGAAGGGAGAAGAGCCTGCGGTGATTCCGAGTACTCGTGCATAGATTCCTCGATGGCTAGCAATGCGCGTGAACTATACCGCGTTTCCCCGACGTCTCGCGCTCTTCGCCACCGCGTTGCCGAACGTGTCACAATACGCCAAAACGCGATGCGAACTGTTACGCTACCTTAGACTACTCAATCCTGTCAACGGAAAAATAGAGGCGACAGGAGCGCGATCAGACCGTCAGGACCGCGGCGCCGCTGAGCCGACTCTCTTTCAGAAGTTGGAGGGCGCGATTAGCCTCTTCGAGAGGAAAGGCGCGGACCTCGGTTCGGATCGGAATCTCCACCGCAAGGCGCAAGAGATCGTATACATCCTGTCGTGTACTGTTGGCCACGCTTCGAACGGTCCGCTCCTGATAGAGCAAGGCGTAGTCAAACTCCGGGATCGGACTCATGGTGATGCCGGCGATGGCGATGGTGCCGCCCTTCCTGAGAACCCGAAGCGCCTCCAGCACCAGCCGTCCGACCGGCGCGAAGATCACCGCGCTATCGAGCGGCCCCGGCGGGTCGTCTTCGACCCGGCCCGCCCAGTGGGCGCCGAGCTGCCGCGCCAGCGTGCGATGCGCTTCGCTTCGGGTAAAAACCAACACCTCGCAACCCCAATGGACCGCCACCTGGATGGCGATATGCGCCGAACCGCCGAATCCATACAGTCCCAGGCGTTTGCCGGACTTGATCTCGCTCAGTCGAAGGGCGCGAAAGCCGATCACGCCGGCGCAGAGTAAGGGCGCTGTGTGGACAGTCGAGATGCCGGACGGCAACGGGTACGCAAATGCCTCTTGGACAACGACGCACTCGGCATACCCGCCGTTCACGTGGTAGCCGGTAAAGCGGGCTGCGTCGCAGAGATTTTCCTGATCGCTCCGGCAGAAGGCACATCGGCCACAGGTGGAATACAGCCAGGGCGCGCCCAGCCGATCGCCCACCTGAAAGCGCGTCACCCCCTCGCCAACCCGATCGACCACGCCGACAATCTGGTGGCCGGGCACAATGGGGAGGGTGGGGAGCGGGAGGTCGCCTTCGATGATGTGCAGATCGGTTCGACAGAGACCGCAGGCCTCGACTCGCAGGCGGAGTTCACCCGGGCCCGGGACCGGCGTCGGCAGCTCAACCGGCACGAGCGGCTGATCCTCGATAGGACGCGCACTATTCAGGCACAGCGCCCGCATCCACACCTCCTCCGCGAACGCCCTATTCAACGAGAGAGAGGAAGGCGACAGACCGAAGTCTTTTCCCGAAGAAGTGGGTAATGCACACCCTCAAGACCTCTTGCAGGTTGGTGGTGTGGGGGTGGGCAAGCGGCAACGCCAGCGACTGTTCCAGTCCCCCATGCAGTACCGAACGCAGGAATCCCAATGATTCCAATGAGATCGGCATATGATCCGGCGCTCGCGAGAGGCACCTGGAACAGACAAGTCCACCGCGGGTCGGACTGATGGCGGGATCGGCGCCGTTACCCACAACAGATCGGCATACCAGGCAGCGGTAGAGCTCTAGCAGGTATCCGACAATCCTGAGCAGGCGGATCTCAAACGATCTGAGCAGGCGCGGTTCATCATGTAAGACGAGCAGCGTCAAGACATCGCGCAGCAGGAGAAAGATCTCCTCGTTTGACTCCCCGTCCTCGATTGAAGCGCCTGCCAACTCCACGAGGTAGGCCCCGCGGCTTAATCTGCCCAGATCTGCCTTGAGTCCGGCGAACGGCTCGATGACAGAGAACTCGTTAATCTTGTGGAGGGTCCGATTGGGCGACTCAAAAAAAACGAGCTGACCGAGCGTGAACAACTCGAGGGTCCCGCCGTATCGGCTGCGAATCCGTCTTGCGCCTTTCGCTACCGCACGGATCTTTCCCAGCCTTCGCGTGAAGAACGGAATAATCCGGTCCGCCTCGCCAAGATTGTGTCCTCCGATCACAATCGCTTCGGTGGTGTGTAGGGGCATATCGCAGGTTCAAAGTTCACAGTTCAACGTTCTGGGTCCATATTGACGTACGCGCTTCTTCAATTTAGAACTTGGGACGTTTTATGCTTGCAGATAACCGAGCCGCTTCAGCGCCTCATCATCTTTCTGCCAATCGCTGCGGACCTTGACCCACAACTTCAAAAAGACTTGCGTGCCAAGCAGCTTCTCAATCTCCGGCCTGGCCGACTCCCCGATTCGCTTCAGCATGCTCCCCCCGCGCCCGATAATGATCGCCTTCTGCGAGTCCTTCTCGACATAAATGGTCGCCGCGACATCGGTGAGCGCCCGCCCTTCCCGCGCCTTGACTTTTTCTACCTGCACGGCCACCGCATACGGGATCTCCTGGTAGACCGAGCGGAAAACCCGCTCGCGGATCAACTCGGCGATGGTGAACCGTTCCGGTTGGTCGGTCAACTGATCAACGGGATATAACGGCGGCCCCTCCGGCAGATATTGGACCAGCAGCGACTCGAGCAGCACAACGTTGTCGCCTGCAACGGCGGAGATCGGAACAATCTCGGCAAATGGCAGCAGCCCTCGGAAGCGATCGATCGTGGGCAGCAGGCTTTCTTTCTCAACGAGATCGACCTTATTGATCGTAAGCAGGATCGGAGACGTGACTCGTTTCAGGATCTCCATGATCAGTTTGTCGGCCTGAGAGAACGGATCGGGGGCTTCCACGATCCAGAGGATCAGATCCGCCCCCTCCAGACTGTTCGTAGCCGTTTTTACCATCAGCCGATGGAAGTAGCCGCCCGACTTGTCGATCCCCGGCGTATCCAGGAAGATCAACTGTGCGGCCGGCAGACTTTTGATCCCCATCACTTTAGTCCTGGTCGTCTGCGGCCTGGGAGAGACGATCGACACCTTCTGCCCCAACAGGCGGTTCATCAGGGTCGATTTGCCCACGTTGGGGCGGCCGATAATCGCGATGAATCCGGATTTATGGCTGTTCATGTCCATGTCCGAAGCGGTCAGCTCTCAGCGATCAGCTCTCAGCTTTTTGCTTGCGGCTGAAAGCTGATCGCGCTCCGACCTGGAATGGTGCGGCAAGAGCGCAGCAACAATGCTGCCTACCAACCCGAGGGCGGTCGCCGCGAGCATCGCCGACTTCGCTGAAAGCGGAGTCGCGACAAGGGTACGAAACAGGGGGGGCGCAAGGATGATGATGCCGACAGCAGCCGCAACCACCGCGGCGATCAGGACCGCGCCGGCCGCAATATCCTTTGCCCGTCTGGCGATCGGGTGAAAGGCAGGCGAGACAAGGTCCACGATTAATTCCACCGCCGTATTGAGCAGCTCTGTGATGACGACCAGCGCAATAACCATGAGCAGCAGCACAAGGTCACTATACGGCAACCCCAGCAACAGCCCGCACGCCGCAACCAAACCGGCGACAACGATGTGGATACGCAGATGGCGTTGCGTAGAGATCGCCTCTTCGATCCCTTTCAGCGCGCAGTGAAACGGGTGTAACGAGTCCATAACGCTTATCCGCCCTCGGCCCCGATGAACGGGAGGCCGAACTGTCGTTCGAGGCGTTTCATCCGCCTCGCCTCTAACGGCGTCTGATGATCGTAGCCGAGGAGATGAAGGATACCATGGATCAGGAGCGCGGCCAACTCGTCTCGAAGGGGGCGCCCCCCCGCTTTGGCTTGTCGGTCGGCTGTTTCAGCCGAGATCACGATGTCCCCGAGCAGATGCGGCGAGAGCGACGCAAACGACCCCTCGCGCATCGGAAACGAGAGAACATCCGTACTTGCGGCCTTTCCTCTATACTGCCGGTTCAGGCGGGTCATGGTCCGGTCGCCCACCAGCAACAGCCCGCACTCGGCCTTGTCAACCCCTGCTCTGGCGAGGGTAGTCTGCCCGATCCTTTTGAGGAGGCTCGTGTCGAGCCTGATCTTCCTTTGCCGGTTTGTGACCTGCATCACCATTCGCACCCCTTCTGCCGACAGCCTCTTCAAAGGTAAATCCCGGATACTCTACCCGTCGGTGGTAGATCGCGCACAGAATCCGAACAAAGCTTTCCTCGATCAGGCGAAGCTCACTGAAGGTCAGCTCGCATTCGCGGAGCTGCCCATCTACAACAATGGCATTGACGATCTTCGCAACCAGCGCCTGGAACCGACCGGGCGTCGACTCAGTAATCGTCCGCGACGCTGCCTCAACGGCGTCGGCCAGCATCAAAATGGCCGCCTCCTTAGTTTGAGGTTTGGGTCCCGGATACCGGAACTTCTCTTCATGCACCTCGCCTTGGTCGCTGTCTTCCGTATCCTTGGCCTTGTGGTAAAAGAAGAGGGTGAGTCTGGTGCCGTGATGCTGTGGGATCATCTCCAGCACCGCCGGCGGCAGGCCATACGCTCTGGCCAACTCCATACCCGCCTTGACGTGGGAGACGATCACCAGACTGCTCAGATTCGGGTCAAGCTTTTCAAGTTGATTTCTGGCATTCTGTTGATTTTCAACGAAGTACAAAGGCTTAGTGATCTTCCCGATGTCGTGGTAGTAGGCGCCCACCCGGCACAGCATGGCATTCGCGCCGATCGCCTCCGCGGCCGCCTCGGCCAAGGTGCCCACCATGACACTGTGGTGGTAGGTGCCAGGGGCCTTCAGTATCATCTCTTTCAGGAGCGGATGATTCACGTTGCACAGTTCAAGCAATCGAAAATCGGTCGCGACCTCGAACAGATATTCGAAGAGGGGGAGCAAGCCCAGCGACAGAATCGCCACAAACAGCCCGCCGACCAGGCCGCACAGCAGGTGAAAGCCAAGCTGCTCCATCGAGCCGGAGAGCAACGACCATGCGAGGACCGAATAGAGGTTGGCCAGTCCAACCGCCATCCCCGCCTTCAGCAGGATCGCCCGATCTTTTCGCCCAAAGAGGGCGAAGATCGCCGCAAGGCTGCTCACAAGGCTGTACAGGAAGAAGCGGAACCCGTCAGCCGCCAAGAACGCGGCGAGAATGCTGATCGCGAGAGCGCCCGCAAAGGCCAGGCGGCTGTTAAACAGGATCGCCAGGAACAGGCCCCCCATAGCGACAGGAATCGAGTATTCGAGGGCGCTCGCAGGCACATTGGGAAGCGTCTGATGAATCGAGGGCAGAAAGAGGAAAAACGACCGGGCGATGGCGACCGTCAACACAATCACCGAGGTCACCAGGAACAGGCTCTTCGGCGTTCGCAGCGGCCTGGGTTGGAGCGTCCAAATGTAGAGATAGAGGCTGCCGAGCAAGAAGCTGACCAGCAGGCAGATCCCCAGGAACGTCAGAATGCCCGGCGGGAGCGCCGGTGACGATGCGATAACCAGAACGATCGCAAGGACTGCCAGACCGCAGAGTGTATAGAGCGCGCCCGGATGCCGCTCAAGGCGCCCCGTTGCCCAATGGAACCACGAGGATACCACGCGCGGGACACTCAACAGTTGGCGGGCCGCCGGCGACTGACCGCCGGTGATCATACTGCTGCCGTTTCTGTGGGGCGCCATCGGGCGCCTTCCTATCGCCCCTCGGCTGGCAACATGGCGGTCTGGTACGCCTCGTAGGCCCTGACGATCTGCTGCACCAATTCGTGCCGCACCACGTCTTCCTCGCCGAGATAGGCAAACTTGATTCCCTCGACCCCTTTGAGAATGCGCTGCACCTCGATCAGACCGGACAATCGACCGGCAGGCAGATCGACCTGAGTAATATCCCCTGTAATGACGGTCTTTGAACCGAAGCCGAGGCGCGTCAGAAACATCTTCATCTGCTCCGAGGTCGTGTTCTGGGCCTCGTCCAGGATGATGAACGAATCGTTCAGGGTTCGGCCCCGCATGAAGGCCAGGGGAGCGATCTCGATAGTGCCCATCTCAATCAGACGGGTGACGCGCTCCAACTCGATCATGTCGTAGAGCGCATCGTACAGGGGTCGAAGGTACGGGTTGATCTTGTCGTAGAGCGTACCGGGAAGAAAACCTAACTTCTCCCCAGCCTCTACGGCGGGCCTGGTCAGGATAATCCGATTGACCTCGTGTTTCAAGAGCGCCGAGACGGCCATCGCCATGGCCAGATAGGTCTTCCCGGTCCCGGCCGGTCCTATGGCGAAGACGATATCGTGATGACGGATGGCCTCAATGTACCATCGCTGGCCGGGACCCTTTGGTCGGACCGGCCGCTTCTTTGACGAAACCTCAATCACCTCGCCCTGAATCCGCTTGAACTCCTCCTCTTCTTTCTTCATAAAGAGCCGAAGGGCCAGCTTCACGTCCTGTGGCGCCACGCGCTCGCCGCGCGTCAACTGGGAGATCAGCTCCGCGACGACCTGCTCTCCCACCGCCACATCCGCCGCCTCACCCTGGATGCTGACGAGGCCGTCTCGCGCGACCAGCTTGACCTGCAACGTCTCTTCGATCAGCTTCCGGACTTCGTCCTTACGGCCGAACAGTTGCTGAATCTCTTCCCCGATGGGCAGGGAGACCTTCGTTCCCGGTCGAACCTGCTCCCCCGTCATCTCTCCACTTCGCTACTCATTATTCAGCGATCAACTGTCAGCAATCAGCGGTCGGCTAAGAGCTGAAAGCTACTCCTTCTCTTGTACTCAGCATATTCCTGCCTTACGGTCCTGTCAACATCGCTACCCGTTCATGTGCCTGTCATTGCGAGCGACCAACGGGAGCGCGGCAATCTCATCGTTGTTGTCCTGAAACACTGTGAGATTGCTTCGGCTTCGCCTCGCAATGACACGGGGGGGTTCGCTGAGAGCTGCTTTTCAATCCAGATCCAATTTGATCCGAAGCTCCCTGAGCTGCCTCGGGTCGACAGGCGAGGGGGCTTGCGTCATCAGGTCCTGCGCCTTTTGAGTCTTAGGGAAGGCGATGACGTCTCGAATCGAGCCGGCCCCCACCAGCAGCGCGATGACCCGGTCGAAGCCGAAGGCGAGCCCGCCGTGGGGTGGGGCGCCGTATTCGAGCGCCTCCAGGAGGAACCCGAACTTGGCCTTCGCCTCATCCGCGCCGATCCCCAATGCGGCGAACATCTGAGACTGTACATCCCGGCGGTGGATCCTGATACTGCCTCCCCCCAGTTCCTGCCCGTTCACAACCAGGTCATAGGCCTTGGCGCGGACCCTTCCGGGATCGGTGTCAAGGAACGGCAGATCCTCGTCCAACGGCGCCGTAAAGGGATGATGCATGGCCTGCCACCGCCCCTGCTCGGGATTGAATTCGAGAAGCGGGAAGTCGAGCACCCAGGTGATCGCGAGCGCGCTTTCGTCGATCAGCTTCAGTTCGCGGCCCAACTTGACCCGAAGACGACCCAGCGATTCGGCCGCCGTCTTGGCCTGATCGGCGACCAGCAACAGCAGATCCCCCGGCTCCCCTTTCAGTCGCTCGGCCAGCCGTTCGAGGATCACCGGTCCGAGAAATTTGGCCAGGGGCGATTGGAGCCCGTCAGCGGAGACCTTGAACCAGGCCAGGCCCTTCGCGCCAAACCCCTTGGCGTAGTCAACCAGCCCATCGATCTGCGCCCTGGAGAATACGCCGCAGCCCTTGGCGTTCATCCCCTTCACCGCGCCGCCTCGCGCAAGCGGCTCGGCGAACGCCTTGGCCTCGGCCCCGCGCAATATGTCGGTCAGATCGGCCAGCTCCATCCCGAACCGGGTGTCGGGCGCATCAAGACCGAACCGGTCGATCGCCTCGGCGTACGTCAGTCGCGGAAAGGGTCTGGGCGGGGCAGGCCTGCCGGCCGCCTCAAAGAGCGCCGCCACCAGCCCTTCCGTCACCTCAAGCACATCGTCTCGATCCACAAACGACATCTCCAGGTCGATCTGGGTAAACTCCGCCTGTCGGTCGGCCCGCTGATCCTCGTCCCGAAAGCACCGGACGATCTGATAGTATCGATCGATCCCGGCGACCATGAGAAGCTGCTTGAAGAGTTGAGGCGACTGCGGCAGCGCATAGAACTCCCCGGGGTTCAGCCGGCTTGGGACCAGATAGTCCCTGGCCCCTTCCGGCGTGCTCCGGGTCAGCATGGGGGTCTCCACCTCCACAAACCCGTGTCGGTCCAGATAGCCGTGGACCGCCTGAGCCGCCCTGTGGCGCAGGCGCAGGTTGCGCGTCATCGATGGGCGGCGGAGATCCAGGTATCGATAGGTCAGCCGGATCTCCTCAGCGACGTCGGTCTGCTCTTCAATCGCAAAGACCGGCGGTTTGGCCTCGTTGAGGATCTGCGCCTCTTCTACCGCAACCTCAATCGCTCCGGTGGGAAGCCTGGCGTTTTCGGTCCCCTGCGGGCGCGGCTGGACCCGGCCGCGGATCGCCACCACAAATTCGGCGCGCATTTGTCCGGCCACCTCATGGGCCTCCGGATGAAACTCGGGGTTGAAGACCGTCTGAGCAATCCCTTCGCGGTCCCGGAGATCGATAAAGATAAGGCCGCCGTGATCGCGTCGCCGGTGTACCCAGCCCATCAGCACAACGGAGTTGCCGACATGATCCGGGCGCAACAGACCACAGTACCCGGTTCGCTTGAGGCGTTCCATGCTCGCGATTACACCCCCTCCAGTTCCATCAGACATTCGACGATCCGGTCCAACGCCACAGCGGTCTGGTCGGCCTTCACCATATCCCGCAGCGTTGCCTGGCCGCGGCTCAGTTCCTCGTCGCCCAAGATGAGGCAGTAGCGGACCCGCTCCTTATTGGCCTGGCGCATCTGGCCCTTGAGGCTGCGCGCCTCAAGATCCATCAGACCCCGCACGCCGCGGCGACGCAGCTCTTGCAAAAGTCCCATCCCCGCCCGCTGCGCGTTCTGCCCTATGGTGGCGACATAGACCC
>JAHFDH010000029.1 GCA_023249055.1 Candidatus Methylomirabilota bacterium | reverse complement strand
CGGCATTGCCGACATCTTCCGACGCGAACCGGACCAGCCGTCTGGCGATATACAGCGGATCTTCACCCGATGCCAGCATCCGGGCAAGCCAATAGAGGGAGGCATCAGGGTCGCTTCCCCGCAGACTCTTATGCAGGGCTGAGATCAGGTTGTAATGCTCCTCCCCGGTCTTGTCGTACAGCAGCGTCCGCCTTCCTGACGCCTCCCGGGCTATCTCTACGGTCAACCGCCTGCTCCCATCCGGCTGCCCCTGCACCATCTGCGCCGCCAGCTCCAAGGTGTTCAACGCTACGCGGGCATCTCCAGAGCCGAGCCCCGCGATGACGCGCAACGCCTCGTCATCGGCCTCGATCTGAAGGCGACCGAGCCCCCGCTCTTCATCGCCGAGCGCACGCCGAAGGATCAGCATCACCGCTTCCTCCGATAACGGGTGAAGCGTCACGACCTTCGCCCGGGACAGGAGGGGCGCGATGACCTCGAACGACGGGTTCTCGGTAGTGGCTCCGATCAGCACGATCGTTCCCCCCTCTACATGAGGCAGGAAGGCATCCTGCTGGGCCTTATTGAAACGGTGAATCTCATCGATGAACAGGAGCGTCCGCCTGCCATAGGCGCGCTCCTGCTGGGCGCGAACAATCACCTCTTTAATCTCCTTGATCCCGGATGTGACGGCTGAGAACGGTGCAAAGGTCGCCTTGCACCGATCCGCCAACAGGAAGGCAAGGGTGGTCTTCCCTGAGCCCGGCGGCCCCCACAGGATCAGCGACGGCAGTTCGCCCGCCTCCATAGCCCTCCGCAGAAGCTTCCCCTCCCCGAGCAGGTGCTCCTGCCCGACAAACTCCTGAAGCGTCCTTGGACGCATCCGGTCCGCAAGCGGCGCCGGAACCTTCTGGGGCGGGGCGGGTAATCGATCAAACAGATCCGGTGTCATCTTACGCCGCCGCCCTGAGCTCTTCCAGTATCCTGCCGGTCGCCTGTACCGGATCGGCTGCCGCCGTGATCGGCCGGCCGATCACCAGATAGTCCGCACCCGCGACAGCCGCCTCGTGTGGGGTCATGACCCGGCGCTGGTCATCAGTTGCAGCCCATGCTGGACGGACCCCCGGAATGACGAGGCGCATCGACGGGCCCACGGTGGCCCGCAGCACGCCGATTTCGTGAGGCGACGCCACGACGCCGTCCAACCCAGCCTCCCGCGCCAGCAAGGCCAGACGAACGACCTGTGCCGCCACATCGAGTTGACTGCCCACGACCTCTTCAAGGCCTCGCGAGTCCAGACTGGTCAGCACCGTCACCGCCAGCAGCCGCATGGGCGAACCGCTTCCGGCGACCGACTGCGCGGCGGCCTGCAGCATCGACCGCCCGCCGGAGGCGTGAAGCGTACACATCTCTACCCCGAGCCGCGCTGCCTCGCGGACCGCTCCGGCTACCGTGTTCGGGATGTCGTGAAGTTTGAGATCCAGAAACACCCGACCGCCCCGCTGTTGCACCGCCTCCACCGCCCGAGGACCTTCAGCCGTAAAGAGTTGCAGGCCTACCTTGAACAGCGTCACTGTGGGGTAGAGTTGCTCAACCAGCGCGGCGGCTGAAGCGAGGTCCGCCACATCCAGGGCCACGATCAATTCGGGTCGCGCCGGCATGATGCTGCTCCTTTTCCCATAACGCTCAGCTATCAGCGGTCAGCTTTCAGCTTGAACAACCTGGGTCTTGCTGAATGCTGATCGCTGACGGCTTCTTTACACGCTCAGCCGCATCAAGTCTTCCGCGAGGATTACCTCGCCGTCAAAGACCTTCTTGCAGGGGGTCACGAGGTCATACGCCTCGCAGACCGGGTAAAAGTGCGTCAGCACCAGCCGCCGACAGCCGGACAGGGCCGCAATCCGTCCGGCCTCTGTCGGGGTCAGATGAACCTTCATCGGCTGCTCATCGGGGGCAGCGCACTCCAGAACCAGCAGGTCCGCCCCTTTAGCCGCCTCGATCATCGCGTCACAATAGGTCGTATCGCCGGAGAACACGAGACTCTTGCCATCTGTCGACTCGATCCGATAACAGAGACTATGCCGAATGTGCACAACCTCGCGAGGAATCACCCGAAACCCCTCGACTTCAGTCATCTCCGCAAGCGTCTCATAGAGCACCAACTCATATGTCTTGGCGGCAATCCAGTCGCCGTATAGTTGAGTCAGGCCCTCATAGAAGGCCAGAAATCCCTTGGGGCCTGTGAGGTACAACGGCTTGGTCCGCCGCCAGACCGGATTTCTGAGGGCGAACAGGAGCGAAACTAGATCGCCGGTGTGATCCGGATGGAGATGAGTGTAGAAGACCCGGTCCAGTTCAGTCACCGATATTCCTGCTTGAAGCAGTTTGGGGAGTGTGCCCGTACCGCCGTCAAACAGCAGCGAGGAGCCGGCTACCTCGACCAGGAGACCGGGTGACCCCCGCGTGAGGCTTGGGATGGCGGTCCCGGAGCCTAGAATCGTGAGTTGCATGGCGTCACGATACCATGAAGTCCGGGCATTGACAAGGCAGGGTACGGTGGAGTAAGGGTTAAGTAAATAGAGATGTGGAGGCTTGCAGAATGGGGTATTGGTCGTTTGTGAGGACCGAAGGGCGGCCTGCCCGCCGAAGCCTCGGCGCAGGCAGGCGAGCCTGCTGTAGCCTTATCTTTGGATTGCTGGTGCTCTTGCCACCCGATCCGAGCCGGGCCGACCCCTGGACCGACAGGAGGACTCTGGAGGCGGCGGCAACTGGGACCGATCACCTCCTTAACCTCGATTACGACTTGGCCGAGCAGACGTTCACCCGTCTTGACAACATCGACAGGACGGGGCTACTGGCGCCGCTCTATCAGGCCATGGTGATGCTCGCGCGTCTGCAGGATCGAGAACCAACCCGCCAGGAGACGGATACCTTCCTGGCGGCAATGCGGGCGCTCATCGCCAAGGCCGAGGCGCAACTCAAACACGCTCCTGAACAAGCTGATCTGTCGCTCTTCCTTGGGATGGCCTGGGGCTCCAAGGCGATGGTCGACGGCGCCCTAGGCAACTATTTGTCGGCCTACGAGGCAATCAAGCGGACAAAAACCTATCTTGACGCTTGTCTCTTGCGCCAGCCGATCAGGTACGATGCCTACTATGGCTTGGGGCTGTACGATTACACACTCTCGCGGGTCGCATGGTTCTATCGACCACTGGTGCACCTGGCGCTCCCACCAAGCGACCGCGAGCGAGGTTTGCGGGAGCTGACGATAGCAAGCGAGCAGGGCACCACAACCAGAATGCTGGCAAAGCTCGCTCTCCTGCAGATCTATACCGGCTCCGAGAAAGCGTTTGAGAAAGCCTTACCGCTGGCGGATGAGTTGCTCCGCCGATTCCCCGGTAATCCGGAACTCTACTTCCAGACGGCGCTGGTCCATTCCGAACTGGGACGATTCCCCGAGGCGCTGGAGGTTGGCCGTCGCATCCGCGTCAACCTCGATCTGGGACGGCATCACTTCACGCGCGAGATGCTGCCGCGATACCTGCAACTCATGGGGAAGATCTACATGGACCGGGGCGACTATCCTGCAGCCTTGAGGTTCTTCAGGCAGGCGATCGAACAGCCGACCGATCGGTACGCCTGGGTAACGGCGTGGGCCTGGACGCGGATTGGCATGATCCAGGACCTGTCGGGGAAGCGACCGGAGGCGGAGCGGAGCTACCGGATGGCGTTGGCCATCAAGACCGACAGCATTGCCAAGGACATGGCGAGGCAGTATCTCAATGAGCCCTACCGCAAGGAGACGGCTCGCCGGATCGTCCCCGCTCCCGGTCCCGACGGGCCTACGGAATCGCCCTAGCTCAGTTACTCAACCCGCCGACCACACTACTAGAGATACTCGGTTACTTGCCGTCTTGACTTAGCTTCGTGAGCTGCTCCTGGGTGAGTACTTGCCGTATCGTCTTGTAAAACTTCGTTTCTGTCTTCAGCGCCTCCTTGTCTGCCGTGGCCCATTCGTCAACGACCCTGTCAATCTCTCGGTCTGAAGCCTTCTTGTCAACGACAAGGGCCATCAGTTTCTGCCGAATCCCCATGACCTTCTGTTGAGTGGCACTCAACGATGTCATCCGGTCCTTTTTCGCCGTATCAAGCTTGCTCCGCTGACCGGCCGAAAGCCCAAGCTTCTGGAAAGGATCGGCCTCCTTTGCCGGTCCCTGCTGGGCTGACGCCATACCCCCACCGATCAGCATCGTTGTTGTCAGTAGTCCGATTCCCAATCTCTTCCACACACGCATGCAGTTCTCCCTTTCCGTTCGGTTCAGTTACGATTCGCTATTACGAGGCGACAACACAGTACAGGATAATGCTACAGATGTCCACTCATGGGGAAAATCTAATGGATCAGGGCGAACTATCCCGCAGCCTTGAGCTGCTTCAAGCAGGGGATCGACCAGCCATCGCAGCGATATGCCTGGGTGACGGCGTGGGCCTGGACGCGAACCGGCATGATCCATGACCTGTTGGGGAAACGAACGGAGGCAGAACGGAGCTACCGGATGGCGCTGGACATCAAAACCAACAGCATCGCAAAAGACGTGGCGCGACACCATCTGAGCACACCCTACCGGAAAGAAAAGAGGCTACCGACCGCCCCATCCCAATCGTTATACGGCAGCGGATGAAGCACCCACCCCTGGCTGAGTTTCTTGCCGATCAGGCTAAACCAACCGCATCCCGCAACGATCACTTAGCGCGCTTGCGCAGGGTCGCAAGTTGCTCTTCGTCCAGGATCTGCCGTAGTGCCTTATGGAACTTGACCTGTACCAGGAGCACCTCTTTATTGATCGTAACGAGTTGGTTGACCCCTTGATCGATCTCCTTGTCCGACGCCGTCTTCTCGAAGAGCAATTTCCTTAACTTCGCCTGAGAATCCATGACCTTCTTCTGGAGTCCCTGAAGTGTCTTCACCCGCTCGCTTTGCGCCGTATCAAGCTTGCTCCGCTGACCGGCCGAAAGCCCAAGCTTCTGGAAAGGATCGGCCTCCTTTGCCGGTCCCTGCTGGGCTGACGCCATACCCCCACCGATCAGCATCGTTGTTGTCAGTAGTCCGATTCCCAATCTCTTCCACACACGCATGCAGTTCTCCCTTTCCGTTCGGTTCAGTTACGATTCGCTATTACGAGGCGACAACACAGTACAGGATAATGCTACAGATGTCCACCTTTCTTCTCGACAGCGCGGCGATAAAGCTGTTCATATTCTCTGGCGGACCGATCCCATGTAAAATCCGCCGTCATGGCATTGGCGATCAGTCGAGACCAGAGGGTCTTTTCTCGATACAACGCCAATACTTGCCAGATGGCTTGGAGGAAAGCGGTCGCGGTCGCTTCCTCGAACTTGAATCCGTTCCCCTGCCCCGTCACAGGATCGAACCGGACAACGGTGTCGTCGAGTCCCCCCGTCGCACGTACAACCGGAATGGTGCCGTAGGCCAGACTGTACATCTGGTTCAGACCGCACGGCTCGTACCGCGACGGCATCAGGAAGAGATCGGCCCCCGCTTCGATCTGATGCGACAGCGCAAGGTCGAAGCCGATTCGGACAGCCAGCTTGGACGGATACTTGGCTGCCGCCTCACGAAAGGCTGCTTCAAGTTCCTTCTCACCGCTCCCGAGCAGGACGAGTTGCATATTCAGCGCCATCAACGTGTCCAGGATGCCGCGCAGCAGGTCGAGTCCCTTCTGCCCGGCTAACCGAGAGATCACAGCCAGCAGCGGCACCGTCGCCCTGACCGGGAGCTTGAGTCGCCGCTGCAGATCCGCCTTGCACCGGGCCTTGCCTGAAAGATCATCGACCGTGTAGTGAGCCACGATGTGAGGATCGCCGGCCGGGTTCCATTCCTCGGGATCGATCCCATTTAATATGCCGAACAGATCGCCTTGCCGCTCCCTGAGGACGCCGTCCAGACCGAACCCTTGATCTGGGGTCTGGATCTCCTGGCTGTAGCGGCGGCTCACGGTGGTGAGCAGGTCGGCAAAGAGCAGCCCGCCTTTCAGCAGATTACCCTTGCCGTAAAACTCAAGCCCCGCCGGCGTGAACAGCTCTCGAGGCAGCATCAGCCTCGGCAGCGCCTCAGAAGGGAAGAGGCCCTGGTAACCCAGGTTGTGGATGGTGAAGACCGTTGCGGTCTGCTGGAAGAAGCGGTCGCCGCGGAGGGTGGTCTTCAGATAGATCGGTAACAGCGCCGTCTGCCAGTCGTGGGCATGCAGAACCTCCGGTTGGAAATCGACTCGGCGGCATACCTCCAAAGCCGCCCGGCAGAACAGCGCGAAGCGCTCCGCATTGTCCGGATAATCCTGCGCAGAAGGACTCTGATACAGACCATCACGGTTAAACGACGGATCGTGGCGAACAAAGTAGACCGGCGTACCGCCGGCAAGATGTCCCTCCAGCACGTCCACCGTTTGCGAGCCCGACGCTGCCGGTACATCCAGTCCGCTTGCGACGATCCGGAGTCGGTGTCGCTGCGCGTCTACGGCCTTGTAGAGCGGAACAATGAGCCGGACATCATGCCCGGACCGACTGAGCGCCTTCGGCAAGGCACCGGCCACATCACCCAGGCCGCCGGTGTGGGCGAACGGTGCAGCCTCAGAAGCAGCGAGAAGGATTTCCATCAGCTAACGATGACGGCCAGGTAGGCATCAATTGTACATCCTGCAATGATCTCGGCTACCGACGTCACCCGGAAATGGCCGGAGTGAAAGCCGAGTCGTCGCATCAATGTGAGGTTCGCCTTCAGGATGGAGAGTGTATCGTGGAGGTAATCCTACCCCAGGGGTCGCGTTCATTGCAATACGAAAAGGCCATGACCAAGCCGATATGACAAATCCTCACGAGCATCGCGTACGCACGAATGCCACCGCATTCCGGATCGATGTCAAGCCCCCCTGCGTCCGTCTTACACATACTACACTCCGCGCCATGCTCATGATGACCCCCTATGGCGGGGGCAACAACATTCTGCCACCTTCGCCGGTAATCAGTCGCGCCGAGCGTTGCAACGTCGCATACGCCCATGCCCATTCGAACAGGACGACGAAACGATTGCGAAAGCCGATAAGAAAGAAGATATGGATAAATATCCAGGCCACCCAGGCAACGAAGCCGGACAGCCTGATCGCTCCGAAGTTCGCGACAGCCGAGGCCCGCCCGATGGTCGCCAAGATTCCCCTATCTAGGTAGTGGAAGGGTGTACCGGACAGCCCCCGGCACCTCCGCAGGATATTGAGAGCCGCGTGACGACCTTGTTGGATGGCAACAGGAGCCAGACCAGGCAATGGGCGGCCTGTATGATCAGCAATCGCAGCCAGATCCCCGATTACACACACCTCCGGATGCCCGGGAACACTCAGATCCGGTTCTACCAGAACCCGGCCAGTGCGATCAAGCGGCACTCCAATCGATTGGGCCAAAGGTGAAGCTATGATCCCGGCGGCCCAGACCACCGTTGCGGCAGCGATTCGTTCGTCGCAAATCACAACAACACCCGGCTGAATCGCCGTCACTGCGGAATTCTTCCGCACCTCCACGCCCAGTCTTTTCAGCGATGCCTCAGCCTTGGCGGCGAGATCTTCGGGAAAAGAAGGAAGAACCCTCGATCCGGCTTCAACCAGAATGATGCGCGCGTCCCGTGGATTGATCGCGCGAAAATCACCCACTATTACCTTGCATGCGATCTCGCCGATAGCTCCTGCCAGTTCCACGCCGGTCGGTCCTCCGCCCACAACGACAAACGTAAGCAGCGCCCGCCGTCTGGCCTCATCCGTTTCGCGCTCGGCCTTTTCAAAGGCGAGTAAAATCCGCCGTCTGATTTCCAGCGCATCCTCTACACCCTTCAGTCCAGGCGCATAGACCTCCCATTCAGGATGCCCAAAGTAAGAGGGGCGCGCACCTGTTGCCAGAATCAGATAATCGTACTCGGTTTCGCCGTCCCGCAAGATCACCTTGCGGGTGTCGACATCAACGGCAACCGCCTCCGCCAGAAATACCCTTGTGTTTTTCTGTCTACTCAAGGCACCGCGTATGGGATAGGCAATGTCGGCAGGAGAAAGGCCGGCGGTCGCCACTTGATACAACAAGGGTTGAAACAGATGATAATTTCGGCGATCGATCACCGTGATTCGGACATCTGCATCTTTAAGGGACCGCACACCAGAAAGGCCCCCGAACCCGGCACCGACAATCACGATATGAGGGCAATTCTGGGCGCTCATTGCCTTCCCTTTGCCGCCCGCCGTATTCCCACATACGCCTTCAGCGCCACGGCGTTGTTGTACCTGGTGTCCCGCGCACTGTAGAGCAGGGCGACGTTGCCCAGGCGCACTACCTCCACAAAGGGCCGCCAAGCATCGGCCTCGCCCGGCGGCCGGCAGGCAATAATGCTAACAGTATCGAACCAAGGCGCAATGGCACACTCGGGTCGTTGAGGTGAGAGATCCGTACAGAGTACGGACAAAGGCCGGCGCTCGCAGGGGCGCTTCTCTTCTGCATCGCCAGGCTGCTGAAACAGCTCAGAAAACACGTTGACATCGTTGAGAACTCGTGACATGTTACAAATGACGTGACTGATGGCTCTGTCATGTACGCAAAAGAATAGCCGACTTCGATCGACCGACACCGCTCAGGTTGTTTCCGATTTGGGGTCGCTGAAGCGCGCTGCTGTGGAGTAGATTGCTGTATGCGCCTGACCCCTGAACTCACGATATTCGGCATCTTTCTCATGCTGTCGGCAGTGGCGATCTGTACGCTGGTAGCCATCGCATTCGCCGCGCATGGGCCGGTCGTCGCGCAAACGGCCGTTCAGAGCCCAGGCTATAGGCTGCGTCGCGTCTGGTTCCGCGGGCTGGCGATTATCGCCGTTGTGGGGTTCCTCCTGTCCCTGCCGGCCTTTCCCTACCATACCCGCTCGCAGCCGGCGTCGTCACAACATCATCCCGTCACTGCCCTGCAGTTCGCCTTTGTGGTGCCGCCCGTGCTGCCTCTCGATACCCCGATCGTACTGGATGTGACCGCTACCGACGTCAATCACGGAGTCGGCATCTATGATCCGGACGGGCGGATTGTGGCGCAGGTCCAGGCAATGCCCGGCTACACCAACTCGCTCCCGCTCGCGCTCAAGAAACCCGGCCAGTATACGGTCCTTTGCATGGAATACTGTGGCATCGCTCACCATCTCATGCGCGCAACCTTCGAGGTGCGATAATGTCTGACACGATCGAGACACTCGTCAAATCGGTCCATCGTGATCTACAGTCAAACCGGACCGCCAAGCGCGTCATGTGGCTCTATATCGGCTCCGGCCTGACACTGGTCGGCGTTATGATTCTTGTCGGATTGGGTATGCGTATGGCGCAGGGAGGGATGCACACCTTCCAACCCGGTCTTTTTTACTCGCTGATGACCCTGCATGGAGGCGCAATGATGGTTGGGATGGCGCTATGCGGGATGGGACTCCTCTGGTATCTCTTTACGCTGGAGGGGCCGCTGAATCCAATAACAGCGGTCGTCGCCTGTGCGCTGATCCTGATCGGCGCCGTTCTTGTCGCAATCAGCGCGCTTGTCGGAGGATTCGGCGCAGCCTGGACATTCCTCTATCCGCTTCCATTCGTCGGTACGTATTGGCCTTCATGGGCCACTGGCGCGTTTCTAGCCGGCATCGCGTTCGTTGTGCTGGGCTGGACCGTGTGGTGCCTGCAGATGCTGGGCGGCGTACTGACACGGTACGGCGGGCTCCGAGGCGCTTTTGCCTGGGACCTGGTATGGTCGCCGTCGAAGTGTGCCTCAAGCGGTCGGACGCCCCCGCCCCCACAGGCCTTCGCAGTACTGGTTGCGGCGGTAGACGGGCTGCTCGCAGGCTCCGCCGGTATGCTGGTCGGGGTGGCGCTCTTCGTACGCTGGCTGGACCCGACGTTGCCGCTTGATCCGCTCTGGGTAAAAAACCTGACCTATATTTTCGGCCACACGTTGGCCAATCTCACGATCTATATGCCGTTGGCGGCCGTGTATGTCGCCTTGCCTCGATATACCCATCACCGATACTGGCACACGTCGGCGGTGCTGGCGGTGGCATGGTGGGCCACACTGGTGTTCGTGGCGATTGCGTACTTCCATCATCTGTACATGGACTTTGCCCAACCACGCGCCGTGCAGTACATCGGCCAGGCGGCCTCGTATCTGGCGGCGTTTCCACCCGCGGTCGTCACGATATTCGGCGGCGCGCTCCTCGTCTACCGCTCCGGGTTTCGGTGGACGCTGGGTTCGATGTTCCTGTATGTGGGAATGATTGGATGGACGGTGGGAGGGATCGGCGCGCTCCTGGATGCAACCGTGGCCTTCAACATCTACTTCCATAATACCCTATGGGTCGTCGCCCACTTCCATACCTACCTGCTGGAGGGCGCGATGCTCTTTGTGCTTGGCTGGGTCTTTCATTGTTTAGAGGAACGCAGCGGCGCCACCTCGTCGCGAGCAGTCCGAACCCTTATCGGTGTCGGGGTGTTCGGTGGAGGCGCATGGCTGCTGCTGGGATGGTATCTCGCGGGCGCCCAGGGCGTACCGCGCCGCTATGCACTGCAGCCGGCGCCAGGCATGGAGATTAGCTGGTGGGCATCGCTTGGCGGTATCGTCCTGATCGTTGGTTTAGTCCTGTGCGGCATTGAAGCGATCCGCCTCGCCCGCCGACCGGCCCGTCAGGAGATCTCGGTCGCGTGACCCGACAAGGCATCCTGCGGGTCGTAGCCGCTGTAAGCGGCGCGCTCGCGGCAGCTCTTGCGGCTCGGTCTCTGGCAGAGGGCGTCGAGGCCATCGACGTACGAAGCCACCATCTTACTCATGCCGGGCTTATTCTTGGCGGCGCCGTGGCGGCGCTGGCGCTGGCAGCCGCGAACCGGAGCCCGGTTCCCCCTCCAGAAAAGCCGCAATGGCTCCTCCCCGCAATCTTCGCACCGCTCGGCGGCATGGTATTGATGGTACCCACGTTCTACCCATACATGAACGCCCACCCGGTAATCCACGTGCTCTCACATTTCGGCCACATTATCGCCGGGTTCACAGCAGCCTGGTGTGGCGAGCGGTATCGCGCCAGGATCGGTTGGACAACAGCCCTGTTCCTGGAAGCGATGGCGGTTGGAGCCGCCTTCGGTTTTGGTGTGACTCGGTGAGTGGCGGGGCCGACGGGACTCGAACCCGCGACCTCCGGCGTGACAGGCCGGCGTTCTAACCGACTGAACTACGACCCCGAAAGAGCAGTGTCTGGCTATTAGTGATGAGCGATTGCTGGTGGGCGAAGAAGGTGTCGAACCTCCGACCCCCTGCTTGTAAGGCAGGTGCTCTCCCGCTGAGCTATTCGCCCGGCTACGGCACGACCCGCCCATAATTTGCGGAAGCAACCGGCACTCAGTATAGCCTATGGAGACCACGTGTCAAGCCGAAACACTGCCGACAGTGGACCAAGGTATTCCAGGCTCCCGTTCATGAGCGGATCGAGAAGAGGCTGAAGCGGAGCGCGATCGACCTCCGGACGCTTATGGAATCGCCCTCTGAGCTTCGCAGTTCAGAGGGCGATTCGCATGTACTGCATTGGTGGAGGCGGCGGGAGTCGAACCCGCGTCCGAGAACATGTCGGAAAGTGCATCTACGTGCGTAGCCTGCGTATTGATATTCGCCCCTCCAGGCTCCCACAGGCGGGGTCCCGGAACGGCTAGCTCATGTGATCTTGCCCGCCTCCCCAGAGCATAAGAGGCAAGCCAGCCCGTCTAGTCGGCGCCCAGATCCCGCCCGTCGGGCGCAGCGGGGTGGACGTGGCCACCCTTAAGCGGCCAGTGCCAATTCGTGGTTGGCAGTTACTTGTATTCCCACCTTTTGACGAGGCGATGGGTCCTCGGCACGCAGCCCTCACCCCCTTGTCCCCGTCGAAACCGGAGCGCCCCCGCAATAAAACCAGTGCCACACCTGGTTGGGCGTAGAGGTGCAAGACCACTCATACTGTATGTCGTCCGCCTGAAAAAGTCAACCGCTACCCCCTGTCCGCGCGGCCGCGAGTGAGTTGGTCCATCTCTTTCGTCATCGCGCGCCGCTTCAGAGTTTCCCGCTTATCGTACAACTTTTTCCCGCGGGCCAGCGCCAGTTCTACCTTGATATTCCGTCCAACCACATAGACACTCAGCGGAATCAGGGTGAGGCCCTTTTCCTGGACCTTCCCCATAAACCTCATGATCTCCTCACGGTGCAACAGGAGTTTTCGCGTCCGATTCGGGTCCGGATTGAAGCGATTGCCGGCGGCATACGGACTGATATGGCAGCCCCATAGATACGCCTCCCCGTTCTCGATCGCGGCATGGCTGTCTTTCAGGTCAGCCTTCCCCTCCCGCAACGACTTCACCTCGGTCCCGGTGAGAATTATCCCGGCCTCGATCACCTCTTCGATCTCGTACTCATACCTCGCCCGCCGATTGGAGCAGAGGATTCGCCTTTCCTGCGCTCGTGCCATTGGACCGACTATAGCGTAGCCCAACACCATACGACAAGCAGAATTCCAGATTCCGGGACGCGCGGTCCGAGCGTAATCGGTTACCGACCAATGCGGGAGTTGGAGACTTTACGCCTGGGCTGTTGTGCACTACGTTAAATTGCTGAGGCCTTTTTTCCCTTGACAGATCATAGGAGTATTTGGTAATAGCTTTCAAAGCGGGTCGGCGGTGGAGGATGGTGATCTACTCATTCTTATTCTTAGTGGACTCATCGAGAAAGGAGGGGGCATGACCAAGGCGGAACTCGTGGACAAGATTGCCAAGGATGCATGCGTCACAAAAAAGGCGGCAGAAACGGCCCTGGCCAGCGTCACAGCGGGAATACGGGACTCTCTCAAGAAAGGGAAGAAGGTCACCCTGGTTGGCTTCGGGACGTTCTCGGTAGCCAGACGAGCGGCCCGGAACGGACGCAATCCTCAAACGGGTGACATCATCAAGATTAAGGCGGCAAAGACTCCCCGATTCAGGGCGGGAAAGGCCTTGAAAGACGCTGTCAGGTAGGTAGGGTTGCTGGCGGCCTGATTCAGCCATTTTCTCGGGCGTTGTAGCATATGACGAAGAGGAGAGGAAGAACCTCTCCTCTTCGTTTTTATGGCCGGTTCTGGTAACAGATCGTAGAACGCGATACCCGAAGAGCTCTCGGCCCTTTTTATAAACGCTTGAGAGTAGTAATCCTGCGTTTGGCTTGCTTCGATGGGCGTCGAGTGGGACCCTTTCGCTGTTGAGGTCCTGACCATTCGGCGTCCGGCTCATCGTCTTCCGCTTTGTGAAACTCACCCTCATCTCCTTCTTGCAGCGCATGATCCAGACGCGCCTGAAACTCTTCGGCAGAGAGGGTTACAGCACCGGTTCGCGCGACAGCATCTGCTAAGGCGCGATCTGAGGTGACCACAACCGCCCCTGAAGGGGCTTTCCCGACAAATCGCACAATAGCCTGATCAGCCAGCTCCCCGCGACGCGTGAAGACTACCTGCAGGCCGGCGGTGAGTTTGACCTGCTCGCTCGCCCCCCCTCGTTCCCAGCCATCGAAGACGACAGTGATCCGGTGCCCCTTGATGCGTCGGTAGACAGCCAATGTTGTCAGGAGCGCTTCCCGACCCTCCTCCATATCTCGGCGATCAAGCAGGGACAATCGAGGAGAACGACGGATCAGATTATAGCCATCAATCACTATCCACATCGATAGATCCTAGTGCTCTGCTGCACGCCTGACAGCAGAGCGAACAGCATGAAGCAGGGCAGCCACAGCGTCGGACGGATCGTCCGCCGTCATGACGGCGGTAATAACGGCTACCCCATCGGCGCCGGCGGACATGACGGAAGCCGTATTCGAAACGGTAATGCCTCCGATGCCCAGGATCGGCAATCGGACCTGGCGTCTCACCGTACTGAGCTGCGTCAGGCCGACGGGCGGTCCATACGCTGCCTTGGACGGCGTCGGGAACAGGGGGCCGAATACGATAAAGTCCGCTCCACCTCTCTCAGCCTCGATCGCCTCCTCGAGAGAGTGGCAGGACACCCCGATCAGTCGTGCCGACCCCAGCAGCGCCCGCGTCTCGGCAGGCGGGAGGCTTATTCTGGAAAGGTGGACGCCATCAACTGGAAGAGCCAGCGCCAGATCGACTCGATCATTGATGAGGAGGCAGGCGTCTCGTCCATGCACAATAGGGAGGAGTCGCTCCACCAGTGGATACAGGTCCCGCGTCGAGAGATTCTTCTCGCGAAGCTGGATGGCTTTCGCCCCACCGGCAAGCGCGGCATCGACCACTACCTCGAGAGGCCGCCCCTTGGTTGAGAAGCGATCGATGACGACGTACAGACCCCACGAGGCGGGAGGCGGGAGGCGGGAGGCGGGAGGCCGAGCTGAAAACAATGTCTGAGGGTCCATGTGCCGAGTACCTATCTGAAGCCGGCAGAACCACGTCTTGCCACTCGAAACTGAAACTCGAAACCAGGAACTGATTTTACTCGATCATACCTTCAAGTGGACTCGAAGCGCTCGCGTAGAGCTTCTTCGGTATCCGTCCGGCCAGATACGCTAATCGCCCGGAGATGATCGCGTAGCGCATCGCCGCCGCCATCGCGACCGGATCCTTGGCGCACGCAATCGCCGTATTCATCAGGACGCCGTCACATCCCAGCTCCATGGCGATAGAGGCATCCGACGCCGTGCCTACCCCCGCATCGACAATGATCGGGACCTGTGCCGCCTCGAGGATGATCCTGATGTTGTGCGGGTTTCGGATCCCAAGGCCGGAGCCGATTGGGGCAGCGAGCGGCATGACGACAGCAGCGCCGGCATCCTCCAGCTTCTTCGCCATAATCGGATCGTCGTTGGTGTAGGGTAAGACGACAAAGCCCTCCTTGACCAGGACCTTGGTAGCCTTCAGCAGCTCCTCGTTATCCGGAAACAGGGTCCGCTGATCGCCGATCACCTCCAGTTTGATCATGTCCGAGAGACCAACCTCTCGGGCCAGCATCGCCGTCTTGATCGCTTCCTCCGCAGTGTAGCAACCGGCGGTGTTGGGCAGAAGCGCGTACCGTGTGGTGTCGATGTAGTCCAGGAGCGACTCCTGGGTTCGGTCCAGGTTCACCCTTCTGACCGCCACCGTTACTATCTCGGCGCCCGAAGCCTCGTGAGCCTGCTGCATCGTTCGATGGTCCGGGAACTTGCCCGTCCCGACGATGAGCCTCGACCCGAACTCCCTGCCGCCAAATTTCAGCGTGTCTCCGCGCTCTATCACACTATGCTCCAAACCAGACCCGCTCCTCATCATGACCCGCCGGCCATGAACGTAATAATCTCCAACATATCCCCCTCGCGCAGTGGCGTTCGCTCATACAGCTCGCGCTTGAGGATCTGCTGATTGAGCTGGACCGCCACCCTGAGCGGATTGATCTGCAACTCCTCCAGCAGGGTCGTGATCGTGGCGCCATCAGCCGCTGTCCGCTTCTTCCCGTTGACGGTAAGCTCCACGTCGAACAGCCCTTTCACTACCCGCCAAGGTCCTGGACGCTGCCCCTTTGCCGGTCCGCCGCCGGACAGGTCGGCCTAGTCAACAGACGGCGAATCACATCCGCCGTACCATAGGTCATGCGATACCGATCCAGACTGTCGAGATCTACCCAGCGGGCGTCTTCCACCTCTTCAGAAGCGGTAAGCTCGCCTTGCAGCCATCTCGCCTGATAGTCGAGGATAACGTAGTGATACTGGAGGCGACCGTCGGCATCCGGGATCATCCGTTCCACAACCTCAGCGGTCTCCGCGACAGCCACATCGATCCCGCACTCCTCGCGAAGTTCCCGGACAACTGCCGCCCGAAGCGTCTCGCCGCAGTGAACAACTCCGCCCGGCAGACTCCACAGTCCGCGTCCAGGCTCCCGACCCCGCAAGACCAATAGTACCTTCCCGTCTCTCACAACCACCCCCCCGACCGCGAGGACAGGGTGGCGAGGATACTGCCGTTCGGCACCCGCGTCGCATTGCATGAAGCTCTTTCCGATCAACACAAGCTGTCAGCCATCAGCGGTCAGCTTTCAGCGAAGAGATGATTATCTTTCTGGGCCTTGCTGATCGCTGACTGCTGAGCGCTTCTTTATTTGTGACCTTACCCCAGCTATGGCAACTTGTCAACGAGGGGGGAAGAGATTGAATGCCGGCGCACGCTTCTCGACAAAGGCCTGTACCCCTTCGCGAAGATCTGCACTCTGACTGCTGAGTCCGATGAGCTGGGTCTCGTTTTCCATCTGAGTCTCCAGGCTTGCATGGTCGCTCATGAACAGAAGCCGCTTGGCCCGACTGAGGGCAAGCGCAGGGCCGCCAGCTAACTCGTCCGCCAAGGCGTGTACAGCGGTCAAGAACTCGGCATCCGGCACCACTCGATTAATCAGTCCCCATTCTTTGGCCTCATCCGCCGTGAGAACACGGTTGGTGAAGGTCAACTCCATCGCCCGCCGCAACCCTACCAATCGAGGAAGAAAATAACTCGATCCGGCGTCAGGGGGTAGTCCCAGCTTCGTATAGGCCATGGTGAATCGAGCGGATTCCGCCGCCACCGCCAGATCGCAGGCCATGGCCAAGCCCATCCCGGCGCCGGCAGCTACTCCGCCTATCCCGGCAACGATCGGCTTCGACATTCGACAGATGCATGAGATGACACTGTGCAGAGACGCCAGCAGCCGCTTTACGTACGGGGTAATAGTGCCGTCATGTTCCATCAGCTCCCTGACATCCCCGCCGGCGCAAAAGGCCTGGCCGGCCCCCATCAGCAACACTGTGCGAACGGCTCGGTCCTCGCGACAGGTAAGGACCGCCTCCAACAGCTCCTCCACCATCTCTCTGTTCAGAGCATTGTAGCAATCCGGCCGGTTCAGCGTAATCGTAGCCACCGCGCCCGTTACCGTATAAATCACTGTCTTGTAGGCCATACCGCCTCCGTCAGTTCGTATTCAATGGACGGTTGGACGCCAGGAGAGCAGCGTCAGCCTATGTGGCCTCTGCAAAACTGGTGATGATGTACGTTCCGCTCTTCGGATCCCGCTTCAGCTCGATAATATTATGCTTGGCGGCGTCCTCCAGCAGCTTCGAAAAGGTGCTGTATCCGTAATAGCCTTCGTTGAAGGAGGGCCGCTTACGGATCATCGTCTGCTTCACCATT
>JAHFDH010000028.1:14464-17246 GCA_023249055.1 Candidatus Methylomirabilota bacterium | reverse complement strand
TGTTCCTGGACGCGCCCCTGCCGGATGAGCGCCTCCACCTCTTGACGTACTATGACCTGCGCCCTGGGTCGCGAGCGGATGAGCAAATGGGTGAGGGCGGCTCTGGAGGCCAGATCCTTGGCGGTGAAATGGGCATTGTCACCGCCGCCTATCACCGCCACCCGCTTGCCCTCAAGGGCTTCCATGGGTTCGAGATGGTCCAGAGGGAAAAACGACAAGAGGCCGGATTCATAAAGCGGTAGGGCTCCCGGGATTGGCTGGAGGATGTCCGAGGAGTTCACCCGCAATCCCGTGGCGATGACGAGTGCCTGCGCAGGCAACGATGCCGTACGGTTTGGGTCTCCACGTAAAACCAGGCTGAAACCGAAATCTTCCGCCATAACGGATACGGGCCGGGCACCAAGGCGGACTTCGATAGCTTCATCTAACACATGCCCGTTGTACAGCTCGGCAAGCGTCGGCCCCGTCCGTCCTGGGATGCCCAATATCCAACGGTTTATCCGCTTAATTTCCAACAATTGCCCGCCCAGCGCCGTACCTGGCTCGATAAGGACAGGCGAAAAACCCAGATGCTTCAACCACAGCGCGCAGGACATGCCCGCCGCGCCACCGCCCAGGATGGCGATGTTTCGAGAAGAATAAGGAGTACGGTCCAGGGACATATTACTCAGAGCATAACATAAATGGTCGGCGAGACCCCATGCCCGACTTTCTATTTAGACTATCTCCTCACCTTGCTCCGATTTTCGAAGTGGAGATAGGGATCGGAATCACGGAGTTGTAGAGCGCATCGCGCTCGACCGGCTGCCGGCCCGTCTCGCGGATCATGGCGAGAAGCGCATCATGGCTGAGCTCCTGATGGTGGGAGTTGTCGCCCAGGGCGTGCGTAATCTCATAATGCGTGACGGTCCCATCGAGGTCGTCCGCCCCGTACCAGAGCGCCAACTGCGCCACCGCCGGGGTGATCATGACCCAGAACGCCTTCACGTGGGGAATATTGTCAAGGAGCAGCCTGGCGATCGCGATCTCGCGAAGGTTGGCATACCCTGTCGTGACGGGGAGATGGCTCAATTCAGTGCCGGCCGGATCGAACCCCAGGGGGACGAAACACATGAAGCCGCCCGTTTCATCCTGCAAATCGCGAATATGGAGGAGATGTGCGACCTTTTCCTCGACCGTTTCGATGTGGCCGTAGAGCATCGTGACATTTGAGCGGATGCCGGCCCGGTGAACGGCCCTGGTGACGTCAAACCATTCCTCATTATCCAGCTTGGCTCTGAACAGCTCTTCGTGGACGCGGTCGCTGAACACCTCCGCTCCACCGCCGGGACAACAATCGAGTCCAGCCGCCTTCAGGTCGGCCAGCACCTCCTCCATCGGCCTGTTGGCGACTCGCCAGATCTGCGCCAGCTCGATCATCGTAAAGGCCTTCACCTGGACATCCGGCCTGATCTCTTTCACGGCTCGAATGAGGTCCAGGTAGTACTGGTAGGGCAGTTTCGGATTGATCCCGGCCACAATGTGAATTTCACGGATGGGAACATCGTTATGCTTACGGATCTGATCCTGAATCTCCTGGATGCTCAGCACGTACCCTCTCGGGTCGCCCGCCGGGGCATAAAAAGAGCAAAACTTACACCCCTTATTGCAGATATTCGTATAATTGATGTGCAGATTGCGGACGAAATAGGTCAGATTGCCGCTCATACGCTCCCGGACTCGATTGGCGAGGCATGCCACCGAGGTCAGGTCGCGCGTCTGATAAAGCGCCAGTCCGTCACCGAAGTCCAGGCGAACACCATCCGCGATCTTCCGATAGATCTTGTCCAGGCCTGACGCCGTCAACCTGGACTCCATCAGACGACTCATCGGCCCCGTCTTCCTCTGGACCCTGCGTCCTGGCTTTCTCGTTGACTACCCAGCCGGTCGATCTCCTGGAGGATGGCGATGGCTCTCAGTTCATAGCTGTGGCGTGCCTGCTCATAGTCGGTGAGGCTGAGCTTACCGGCCTGATGATCGAACTCAAGCTCTTTGATTGCGGCGTATACCGTCTGTTTCTCGGCCATGAGTTCTTGCAGCTCAGTCTGTTCTAACCCCGATGAAGATCCATCAGACGATCTGAAGAATGGAATGAGGACCGGTAACAGGGCGAGTAAGACCAGCAGGACAATAATCAGGATGACCATGATAACTGAGTTCAATGTTCAATGTTCAACGTTGCACCTTGAACCTTGAACGTCGCACGTCGAACCTTGAACCTTGAACGTTGAACCTTGAACGTTCATTACTGTTCCCACTCCTTGAGTTCTTCGTCGAGCTGGCTGGTATACCGTGGATCAGTAGAGCCCGACGGTTCCACGTTCCCTTTGTGACCTCTCCTGATAGAGCGTCGGATTGTGAGAACGATGATCCCGCCTCCGCCCACAATGGCGACAAACGGCAACAGCCAGGCGACCCAGTTAAATCCCTGACGCGTGGGCGCGAGCAGGATCCACTCGCCATACCGGCTCACGAAGTAGTTTCGGATCTGATCCGGGCTTTCGCCATTCTGCAGCTTCTCATGGACCACCTCGCGCATCTGAGTCGCCATCTCGGATGGCGAGTCGGCCACCGAGAGGTTCTGACACACCGGACAACGCAACTCAGCAGCCAATCGAAGCGTCTGCTCCTCGAGGCTGCCCGCGACTGCAGCAGACGCCCATTGCGCCGACAGGATTCCTGCTACCAACAGCGCAAACAATGCGCTACGCATGCGTGATCCCTTCATCAGCAACTTCCGCAT
>JAHFDH010000028.1:0-14364 GCA_023249055.1 Candidatus Methylomirabilota bacterium | reverse complement strand
TTGAACGTTGAACCTTGAACTTCTTCTACAGCATCTCCTCGATCTTCGCCTTCAGCACCTTCTCGTCGAGGCCGCCGACGTGCTTGTAATGAATCGTACCATCCCGCCCGATGAAGAAGGTCTCCGGCACACCGTAGACACCGTAGTCAATAGAAGTCTTTCCCTGCGGGTCGGGACCGTTTGGAAAGCTGAACTTGAACCGATCGATAAACGCTTTCGCATCAGCGTCCCGGTCTTGTATATCCACCCCGATGACTATCACCCCTCGATCCCGATAAGTTTGCCAGGCCGCCTCCAGGTGCGGCGCCTCCTCGTAGCACGCCGGGAAGCACCAGGAGGCCCAGAAGTTCAGGACGACGGGTTTTCCGCGAAGTTGCTCCAGGCTGTTGTGGCTGCCGTCAAACATGGTCAGGGCAAAGGGCGGCGCCTGGCGTCCTACCAACGGTGACGGCACCTCCCTCGGGTTGGTTTTGAAGCCGTAGGCCAGAAGCAGGAGGAGGGGGATAATGCTGAGGAGCAGGCTCAGCTTCTTCCAGGTTGCCATGCCACATACTCCTCCACTGAATCGGCAGCCAGCGCTCGTCGCCGGTCCGGCCAGATCGCAATCAGCGAGCCCAGGATCATGATCCAGCCGCCGACCCAGATCCACATCATCAGCGGACGAACCAGCGCCTTCACGGTAGCGGATGTTCCATCCTTCGCAAACGACGAGAGGACCAGATAGAGATCCTCCCGCATCGTGGAGCGGACATCGACCGTGCCGATCGGTTGCTGCTCGGTAGGATAAAACCGCTTGGCAGGTCGCATCTCGGCCACCTTGTGGTTCGAGTTGAAGATGGTGAAGTTACCCTGCACCACAAAACGATGCGGCTCTTGCCAAGCGCTGAGATCATCAAATCGTACCTGATACCGACCAAGTTGGAGCGACTCACCCGGCTTCAGGGTCACCTCCTGCTCCAGTTTGAACACCGAAGACGCGGTGATACCGATAACCAGGAAGGCCACCCCAAGGTGGACAATGAGGCCGCCATAGCGCCGTCGGCCCCGGCTGGTCAGTTTCGACAACGCAGTCAGATATCCTTCTCCCGTCTTCCGGCGCCGCGTTCGGGCGCCGTTGACGAACTCCTGACACACGGTGATGACGGTAAACAGGCTGAGACCAAACGCCAGCAGCGGATACAACCCCCGCACTCCGAAGAACCAACAGATACCCGTGCCCATGATGGACAGGCACAAGGGGCCGGCAAATGTGCGGCGCAGGCTCTCGATCGAGGCATGTTGCCAGGCGATCAGCGGCCCGATCGCCATCAGGAAGATCAGGCTCAGGCCGATGGGGACGTTCACCGTGTTGAAAAACGGCTCGCCCACACTGACCTTCACCCCGCGAACCGCCTCAGACAACAAGGGGAACAACGTGCCAAGGAGGACCGAAAATGCAAACCCCAGGAGCAGGAGATTGTTGACCAGGAATGCGCTCTCGCGGGACACCAATGAATCAAGATCACCCTCGGCTTGCAACTTATCGCTCCGATAGACCAGGAGACTGAATGAGAGAAACAGGACCACGCCGATGAAGCCCAGAAACAACGGTCCGACACCCGAATCGGAGAAGGCGTGAACGGATGACAGGATGCCGCTTCGGGTGAGGAAGGTGCCGAAGATCGTCAGCGCAAAGGTGATGATCACCAGCGCGACGTTCCAGAACTTCAGCATCTTTCGCCGCTCCTGGATCATGATCGTATGAAGAAACGCCGTGCCGGTCAGCCATGGCAGCAGCGAGGCATTCTCCACGGGGTCCCAGGCCCAGTAACCGCCCCACCCCAGGACCTCATAGGACCACCGGCCGCCGACGATGATGCCGATCGTCAGAAAGCCCCAGGCTACCAGCGACCAGCGGCGTACGGTTCTGATCCAGGTCTCACCTAGCCGACCGCTGATCAGGGCGGCCATACCGAAGGCGTACGGAATGGCCCAGCCAACGTAGCCGGCGTACAGGCCAGGAGGGTGAACCGCCATCAGCGGATGGTTTTGCAGCAGCGGATTCGGCCCGCGCCCGTCGGGCGGCACCGGGGAGATCGTCGTAAAGGGACTAGCCGGAAACGCCGCCAGGAAGAGGAAAAACGCCGAGATGCAGAGCAGGACCACAGTGACGTACGGCATCAACTCACGCTGCCGCTTGCTCTCAATCATCACCGCGAGCACGCTCATCAGACCCAGCAGCCAGATCCAGAGCAGGATTGAGCCCTCGAGCGCGCCCCACAGCGCGATGATGGTGTAGAACACCGGCGTGTCGAGACTGGCGTTCCGAGCCACGTATTCAAGACTGAAGTCATGGCCGACCAGCCCAGCCTCCATCAGCAGGACCGCGAAACTGCTCAGGCCAAAAATTGACACGATCGCCCCTTGCGCGCTCTCGATCAGCGCCGGCCGATGCCGCCGTATTCCCAGGATGGACACACACACGCCGTATACGGCGATGGCAAGGGCGAACCAAATACTGAACCGGCCAAGCGTGGCGATCATTACTGTGTACGTTGGGGCTTCATGAACGTTCGGTGGATATGTTCGGCCGGCGCTCCCCCCTCTTTCGGAGGGCTGTACTCCTCGGAATGCTTGGCCATGATCATGCTTGACTGAAATGGACCATCGGCCGTGCACTTCCCCTCGACAACGGCGCCGGCGCCCTCCTTGAAGAGGTCGGGTGGAGAGCCCGTATGCTCGACCGCTACCTCTTCCTTCCCGTCAGTCAATCGGAACGTCAGTTTCAGCGTCTGCGGCTCCCAGTGCAGCGAGCCCGGCACCACCATCCCGCCCAGGCGCAATGACCGATCGGACACCGCGCCGCCTTTCGCTTTCAACTCGGACGGCGTGATATAATACACGCTCGCCTCGCGGATGCCGCTGTTAATCAGGTACGCAAGGGCCATCACGATCACGCCCCCGCCCAACAGTAGTTTGGTCTTTTTCGTCATTCTGCCGTGTCCTTCCGCTGCCGTCTGAACGCGTCACGCTGAGCGTTCGCTTCCCGTCGGCGCCAGTTGAGCGACAGCAGATACACGAGTATACCGCCGCCGGTCACCAGATACCCAGCGAGAACATAGGACCATGGATTCACCCCAGTAATTCCATTTGCAGCCTGAGCAGCTCGTCCCTCGCCCCCTCGATCTGCAGGCGCTTGATCAGGAGATAGACATACAGCAGCCCGAAGGCAACAAGATTCGCGTACAGCGCCACTTGCATATCCAGAGCCACTGTCGATGGGCCAGGTCGTAGAATCGATGCCGGCTGATGTAAGGTGCGCCACCACACAACCGACATATGGATAATCGGAATATCGAGAAAGCCGAGAATGCCAAGAACCGCGCAGAAGGTGCCGCCTCTCGACGGATCGTCTACCAGCGCCCGAAGCATCAGATACCCGACAAATACCAGCAGGAGGATAGCGGTCGTGGTCAGCCGCGCATCCCATGTCCACCAGGTCCCCCACGTTGGCCGTCCCCATATGGAACCGACGGCGATCGACAAGGCAGTGAAGAGCACGGCGACCTCGGCAGACGACTGCGCGATCGCGTCATACTGTCGGCGTCGCCGCCACAGATACAGAATGCTCGCGACGAATACCACAAAGAAGGCGAGATAGCTGATCAGGATCAACGGCACGTGCAGGTACATCAGCCGTTGCGACTCCCCCTGCACCGCATCGGCCGGTGCATAGACACACGCGCTGTATAACCCGACCGCCAAGCCAATGACGGTCGCGATACCCATTGCCCGCTCAACACCCCGCCCGATCATCGAACCCTGCGCCTTGAACGTCGCACCGTCGTGCTCATTCCTCAATCAGCAACTCGAACGTCAACAACGACCCCACCAGAAACAGTACGTCAAACGCGGCCATCAGCTTGAGCCACGGCATGGCCAGCTCGAATGCCTCGCCTCGCAGCACGACCTCTGTCCCTCTTACGGCAGACAACAGCAAGGGGATCGTCAGCGGAAAGAGCAAAAACGGCAGCATCGCTTCCCGCGCTCTCAGACCGACCGTCATCGTAGCCAACAGCGTTCCGGCCGTCGCAAATCCGAGCGTCGCGGGCACCGTGATCAACAGGAGCTTGGGAAACTGCGACCAGATATCCATGTTGTACAGAACCGCAAAGATGGGAAAGCTGAACAGTTCCACCAGGAGGATCACGCTGAAGCTGCTGCATAGTTTGCCCAGGAAAATCGCTTCCCGTTCGGCGGGATACAGCAGGAGGCCATCCAGGCAGTCGTTCGCCAGTTCCCCCTGAATCGATCTGGCCAGGCCAAGTACAGCGGTAAAGGCAAACGCCAACCACAACAGGCCGGATGAGGCTCCGCGGATCAGTGCCTGATCCCCGCCGAGCGCAAAATTGAAGAGGAACAGGACCAGGAACGCAAAAAAGCACATAGCGGTAATGCTTTCCCGATCGCGCCACTCTGCAACCAGATCCTTCCAGGCGATCGCCAGGACTCTCCTGGCAAAGATCATTCGCCCCCCCACAGCTCTCCATGAATCGAAAAAAGAGCGCGCAACGATTCCCGACTCGCTTCGTCCCGCTTGGCGTCAAAGACCACCCGCCCCTCCTGCAAGACGGCCATGCGGTCCGCTATGGCCAGTCCCATCGTCAGATCATGTGTCGCCAACAATGTCGTCACGCCCGCGGCCTTGGAAGTCATGAGGAATTCTTCCAACAGCTTCGTCGCCTGGAGGTCGAGATTGGTAAACGGCTCGTCAAGCAGCATGACCCTGGGTTCACGGAGCATCAATTTGGCCAGCGCAAGGCGCCGCTTCATCCCGCTGGAGAAGGTCCTGACCAGGACTCCCGCCGCCGCCTCCAATCCGACCTTTCCCAGAACCTCCGCCGCTCGCTTAGCCGGACGATCCAGCCCAAGCATGGTTGCCGCGAACAGAAGATTTTCACGCCCGGTCAGCGTCTCATACAGTTGATGGCCGTGGGCAAGAACACCGATTACCCGCCTGACCTTATCGCTATGTGGGCCTACCTCAAATCCGGAGACTTGCACTGATCCGGCAGTCGGCCGGACCAGCCCGGCCAGGATTCTGAGTAACGTGCTCTTGCCTGCTCCGTTCGGGCCGAACAGCGCCAGAATCTCTCCAGGGCTGACGCACAGGTCAACGCCCCGCAGGGCCGGATGCGCCCCATACCACTTGACCAGCCCGTTGATCTCAACAGCCGGCGTAACTCCGGAGAGGCCCTCTGCTCCGTCAGACCTCGCCATTCGAAACCTCGAATACGGGAGGTCCAACGATATCGTACACACGACAATACAAGACGGCGTACCCCAACCACGGACTCACGCAGATGGCGAACATATGGTAAATAAGGAGTTACACTCTGTTCTCACGACGAATTTAGTCTAGCAGAGATTGTATGGAGGGACAACTGAAAACGGGTCGGACAGACGCCCAGTTACAGCCCCCGGGGCCTCGTCTTTTCCAGACCCACCAGGGTTTCACCGGACTGCAGCAGCCCGATAAACTGCTCTGTCAGGCTGGGATCGCATGAACCCTCCGCCGATGCCTGTCGCATGATGGAGACAACCTGGCGACTGTCGAGTTGGGGCTTATAGGGCCGAGCCGTCATCAGCGCGTCGTAGATATCAACGACCTGAATGATCCTGGCAGCAAGCGGAATCTCTCGCGCCTTCAAGCCATCGGGATACCCCCTGCCGTCCCATCGTTCATGGTGGTGGCGAATGATGGGAAGGACCAATTTCAGCGACTTGAGCGGCTTGCAGATCCGCTCTCCGATGATGGGGTGTTCTCGTATGATCCGTGATTCTTCCTCGGTCAATCCTGTCTTTTTATTCAGTATCGACTCCGGAACAGCGATCTTGCCGACGTCGTGCAGGTAGCCTCCACGGTGCAGCGCCTTCAACTGCTCCTGAGGCAGACCCAAGTGTCGGCCCAGGGCAACCGAATATAGGGACAATCGCTCACAGTGGCCGTCGGTATATCGATCCTTGGCCTCCACGCTCAGGGCCAACGTGCACAGCACATCCTCCGCATCTTCCAATTCATCGGTAAACTGCTTAAGCTTGAGCAGCGATCGAACCCGCGCGCTCAACTCCGCCGGGTGAAACGGCTTGCTCAAAAAGTCGTCAGCTCCGACCTCGATTCCACGAATTCTATCCTGCAGTTCGCTGAGCGAGGTCACCATCACGATAGGAATGAGTCGAGTTCGTTCGTCTTCCTTGAGCCGTGTACACACCTCGAACCCGCTCATACCCGGCATAATGACGTCAAGAAGGATAAGATCGGGCGGTCGGGCTGCCACCAGTGCAAGCGCCTGCTCCCCATCCGTCGCCGAAATAATGTCGTAACCCTGAGGCGCCAGGATTGTTTCGATCAAGGTAGAGTTGACCTGCTGATCGTCGACGACCAAAATCGTTCCGCGAGCTGAAGGCGCATGGTCTATCAACCCACCCCTCCAACGACAGCCGCGTTATCCCGGTCGCCCACGGCGGCGGCGCTCTCTACATCTAACAACCCCGTCACCGACGCAGGCAAAAGCGATACTCCAAACTCAGCCTCGAAACATCTGATCAGCGCTGCCGCCACCTCACGAATCGAGATCGGACCGGACAGCTCCTGTGCCATACTGGTGACTTTGGCGTCCTGGATGCCGCAGGGAACGATCAACTGAAACGGCGCGAGATTCATATTGACGTTTAACGCAAAGCCATGGCGGGTCACCCAACGACTGACATGGATACCTACCGACGCGATTTTGCCTTCGCCGACCCAGACGCCCGTTCGACCGACTGAGCGACCGGCCGTAATCCCGAAGCCTGATAGCATCCGAATCAGCACCGCTTCGAGCTGCCGAAGGTATCGATGAACGTCACGACCATGATCGGCCAGATTCAGGATCGGATACCCCACCAACTGGCCGGGGCCGTGACAGGTCATGTCGCCACCGCGCTCGACTTCGTAAAACTCGACTCCCAGCGCGGCAAGGGAAGATTCCGGGATGCGGAGGTGCGCCTTCTGCCCGGCTCGTCCAAGGGTGATCACCGGCGGATGCTCGACAAGAAGCAGGATATCCCCCAGGCGTTCCTCCGCCCGAAGGGCTGCCAGCCGTCGCTGCAGGGTAAGCGCGTCGGCGTAGGGCACGAGTCCAAGGTCGATCAAACTACAGCTACGCATAGGCACTGCAAGGAGTTAGGAGCTAGGAGTTAGGAGCCATTGAGGCAGATATAACCCCATAAGCCGCGAACCGTCAATACGCCTTTTGGCGTATATCGTCCGATCCCGGAAAACGGAAACAGAGCTGGACCCTACCCACATGAAGTGTGGAAGAGCCTTCTATATATGGATGGCCCGCCCCAGGGCGGCTAATGCAGCCTCGCCCATCGCTTCGGAAAGCGTCGGGTGGGCGTGAATGGACCTGACAATCTCTTCCGGCGTCGCCTCTAATGAGATCGCCAGACCGGCTTCAGCAATCAGTTCCGTGGCATGGGCGCCGATGATGTGCACGCCCAGGATTTCTCCATGTGTTGCATCGGCAACTACCTTGACCATTCCTTCCGTCTCCCCAAGGGTCATCGCCATCCCGCTGGCGCTGAAGGGGAATCGACCGACACGGACCGTGTACCCGCTAGCCTTCGCCTTGGCCTCCGTCAATCCGATACTCGCCACCTGCGGGTAACAGTAGGTACAGCTCGGAATCCTCCTGGGATCTGCCGGCGCACTATCCTCCAGCTTAGCCATCTTTTCGACCGCATCGATTCCCTCGTGAGACGCCTTGTGGGCCAGAAGCGGCGCACCGACGAGGTCTCCAATCGCATAGATTCCGGCGACACTGGACTCCATCCGCTCGTCGACCACGACAAATCCGTTCTTCGTTGCGACGCCCAGCTCTTTCAAGCCGCCCACCTCTGAGTTCGGTATCCTGCCGACCGCCACCAGGACCGTCTCGCCGAGAAGCTCTTGGCTCTCGCCGTTGCCCGATACCCTGACCGTGGCCTGTCCCCGCTCAACCGTCACCCGCTCAACGCCGGTGTTGGTGAGGATCTTGATCCCCTTTTTGGTCAAGGCGCGGTGGAGCAGCGCCGTGATCTCCTCGTCCTCGAAGGGAAGGATCGTCGGCAACAACTCAATAAGTGTCACCGCCGTTCCATAGGCCCGATAGATGTCGGCAAACTCCACGCCGATTGCTCCCGCGCCGATGATAATCATCGATGCAGGGGCCCGCTTCAGCAGCATGGCCTCAGTGCTGGTGAGCACAACCTCGCCATCGACTGTGACGTTCGGCAGCAGCCTGGGTCTCGATCCGGTTGCCAAGAGGATCCGTTCCGCGTGAATCGCCCCACTCGTCTTTCCGTCCCTGTCGATCACCTCCAGTTCCTTGACTGAGGTGAAGCGGGCCTCTCCGGAAAAGACCGTGACTTTATTTTTGCGCATCAGGAACTCAATCCCCTTCGACAGCCGCTCGGCTTTCTCGCGGCTGCGCTTGACGGCAATGCTGAGATCCGCCCGAAGGTTGTCCGCGTAAATTCCAAACTCACCGGCACGGCGCATAAGGGACAGCACCTGCGAGCTCTGAAGCAATGCCTTTGTCGGGATACACCCCCAGTTGAGGCAGACCCCGCCCAGACGATCTCGCTCGACGAGAGCCACCCGCATCCCAAGTTGCGCAGCGCGGATCGACGCGACATAGCCGCCGGGACCGGCCCCGACTACCGCCAGATCGAACATTCGCTCGTCCGCCATCCCTACTCCGGCTGCAGAACAAGGTGGAACGGGTGCTCAAGCAGCCGTTTCACCTCCTGAAGAAATGTTGCTCCCGTCGCGCCATCCACCGCCCGATGATCGCATGACAGCGTCATCCGCATCCGCTGGCCGATCTGCACGGCTCCATCCACAACCACCGGCTTACTCTGAATCCTGCCGATAGCCAGGATGCCGGCCTCCGGGGGGTTGATGATCGCGGTGAACTCTTCGATCTCATACATCCCCAGGTTCGACACCGTGAAGGTCGCACCGGTATACTCCTCAGGCCGTAACTTCAAAGCCCTGGCCCGCTCGATCACACTCTTCGACTCTCTGGCGATCTGCATCACGCTTTTCTTCCCGCAATCGCGCAATACCGGGTTGATCAATCCCGCTTCAAGCGCGACCGCGATACCGAGATTGACCCGGGAGTGGATGCGAATACGATCATCCATAAATGACGCATTCATCGCCGGATATCGCGCCAGCGCCATCACCACGGCCCTGATGATGATGTCGGTGAAGGTTACCTTCAGGTCCGGGGCCTGGACCTGCATCGCGTCTCGTAACTCGGCCGCCTTCTCCATTGCCACCTCGACCGTGAGGTAGAAGTGGGGCACCGTCGCCGTACTGTAGGCGACGCGCTTGGCAATCGCCTTGCGCATCGGCGAAAGCTCCCGGTCCTCAAACTCTGCCGATGGCGTGGTTGGGGCAATCGTCACGGCTCGCTCCGCCATCGCCGGCGCCGGTGACATCGATGGCGCCCGCTGACCGGCTCCCTGAATGGATGCCGTTACGTCCGCCAGATCCCGGCGGACCACCCGTCCGCCAGGGCCGGATCCCTTGACTAATGACAAGTCAATCCCCTGGGTCCGCGCAAGCCTCCTCGCCAGAGGCGAGGCCTTCACCCGCCCGAGAATCCCAACCTGAGGCGCGGGAGGGACCGCCGCAGGGGCGCCCGGCCCAGCCGAGGTCGCAGCGCGCAACGCTGAGTCAATGACAGGAGGCAGCAGCGCCGAAAGGTCTTCATCCGCCTCGGCGATGACTCCAATCGGACGGCCGACCGGCGCCGACTGACCAGCCCCGACAAGAATCTTCCGAAGCACGCCGGATCCAAAGGCTTCCATCTCGATGTCGGCCTTGTCGGTTTGAATCTCAGCGATGATGTCGCCCCCCTCGACTCGATCTCCCTCTTTCTTCAGCCATCGAAGGATCTTGCCCTCCTCCATGGTATCGCTCAACCGGGGCATGACCACGGACATGGCCATTGTCGTATCGTCTCCCTCCTTGGTAAAAGCTGATAGCCGGCAGCTAAGACAGGACCTTCTTCACCGCTGCCACGAGCCGTTCCTTACTGGGGATTTTAGCGCGCTCAAGATTCCTCGCATACGGCGTCGGAGCATTGGCGCCGGTGACCCGCTCTACCGGCGCGTCCAAGTAATCAAATGCCTGCTCGGAAATGATCGCTCCGATCCCGGACCCGATCCCGGCGAACCCGGCGCCGGACTCCATGACAATAGCCCGGTTCGTCTTTTTGACCGATTCCATAATCAGCTCGGTATCCAGCGGGCGGAGCGTGCGCGGATCTACCACCTCTACGGAGATCCCCTCCTTCTCCAGCTCCTCTGCCGTCTGCAGGGCCAACAGAAGCATGGTAGAGTACGCGACAATCGTGACATCGCGTCCTTCTCGCTTAATCTCGCCGACCCCAAGCGGGATGGTGTAGTCGCCGTCCGGCACCTCGCCCTTCGTCCCATACAGGAGCTCCGACTCGATGAAGATGACCGGGTCATCATCTCGAATCGCGCTCTTGAGGAGTCCTTTTGCGTCCTTCGGGGTCCCGGGACGTACGATCTTCAGACCGGGAACATGGTAGAAGTACGACTCCATGCTCTGTGAGTGCTGGGCTGCCAATTGATGCGCCGGGCCGCCAGGGCCGCGAATGACCATCGGAACATTGTACTGACCGCCGGACATGTACAGGATCTTCGCCGCTTGATTGACAATCTGATCGATCGCGACCAGCGCGAAGTTAAAGGTCATCATCTCCACAATCGGCCGCAAGCCGACCATGGCGGCGCCGATGCCGACGCCGGTGAATCCGGCCTCGCTGATCGGGGTATCGATGACCCGTTTCGAGCCAAACTCCTCAAGCAGGCCTTGACTGACCTTGTAGGCCCCCTGGTAGAGGCCCACCTCCTCCCCCATCAGGAACACACGAGGGTCCCGGCGCATCTCCTCGCGGAGCGCCTGGTTCAGGGCCTCTCGATAGGTAATGATCGCCATACGCTCGTTCCCTCCTCAACGCTCGGAGACGTAGACGTCGGTGAGCAGCCAATCCAATGGCGGCTCCGGGGAGGCATCGGCATACCGGACCGCCTCTTCTACCGCCGTTCGAACCTCCTTCTCCAACGCCTTCCAATCCGACTCCTTGATCACCGCCTCGGCCGTGAGGTGATTCCGGAAAAGCACGATAGGGTCCCGTTGCTTTTCCCGTTCGACCTCCTCTTTCGTTCGATAGGTCCCCGGATCCGCCATTGAGTGCCCCCGGAATCGATACGTCTTGGCCTCAATGAAGGATGGGATGCGCTCTCGTCGTGCCCGCTCCACGGCCGCTCCGACACATTCCCGAACAGCCAGGACGTCCATTCCGTCAACCGCCTCGCCGGGTATCCCGTACGCCTCGGCCCGCTGATACAGATCCTTGACCGGGGTGGCCCGCTCCACGGCGGTCCCCATGCCGTACCGGTTATTCTCACAAATATAGACGATCGGCAGGTGCCACAGAGCTGCCAGATTGAGCGCCTCGTGAAACACCCCCTGGTTGACGGCAGCGTCTCCAAAGAAGCAGAGCGTGACCTGATCCTTCCCCTCATACTGACTCGCGAAGGCCGCGCCGGTCCCGATCGGGATCTGCCCCGCCACGATCGCATGACCGCCCAGGAAGTGGCGGGTCTTGTCGAACAGGTGCATCGAACCGCCCTTGCCTTTACAGAGGCCGTCTGCCCGCCCGAACAGCTCCGCCATAATCTTCCCCGGATCGCAGCCCTTGGCCAGGGCATGGCCGTGTTCCCGGTAGCTGGCAATGACGGAGTCGTCCGGCCGCAACACCGAGATGGCGCCTGTCGCGACCGCCTCCTGGCCGATATACAGATGGAGGAAGCCGCCGATCTTACCCATGGCGTACATCTCCGCGCACTTCTCCTCAAACCGGCGCATCAGGAGCATCTGTCGAAGCAGATCCACCAGCTCCTTCCGCTCTAACTTCTGCATAGCTCAGTCCTCCCTGCCTGTGCGTATCCCGCTCGCAGACAGGCCGCTCTCACGCTTCCGGCTGACCTCCTCAGCCTGGCCGCGGGCATGATACGAACTCCTGACCAGCGGCCCGGATTCCACGTACTTGAACCCCATCCCTTCCCCGATCGCTTTCAATTCTCTGAACTCTTCCGGAGTATAATATTTCCTGATCGGTACATGCGCGTGACTTGGCCGCAGGTATTGCCCCAGCGTCAAGATATCGCACTCAGCCTCCCTGATGTCCGCCATGGTCCGGAGCAGTTCCGGCCACGCCTCACCGAACCCCACGATAATCCCGGATTTGGTTATCAACTCCGGTGCCATTCGACGCGCCCCGGCCAACAACTCGAGCGATTGCCCATAGTCCGATCCCGGGCGCACCTCTCGATACAACCGGGGAACTGTTTCGATGTTATGATTGAGAATCGTCGGCGCGGCATCGACAACGGTTCTCAGTGCGGCCTCGCTGCCGCGAAAATCAGGAATCAGCACCTCGACACTGCATTCCGGCGAACGCTCGCGAATTCGACGAATCACTGCCGCAAAGATCGGCGCTCCGCCGTCGGCCAGATCATCGCGATTGACAGAGGTGATGACCGCGTGGGCCAACCCAAGCTCACCAATCGCCTCGGCTATGCGCTCCGGCTCTGCCAGATCAAGTCCGGTCGGCCTGCCGTGCGTCGCGGCGCAGAAACTGCAGTTGCGGGTGCAGACCTCGCCCAGGATGAGGAAGGTGGCCGTAAGCTGCTGCCAGCACTCGCCGATATTCGGACACAGGGCCTCTTCGCAGATCGTATGAAGCTGCCGTTCTCGGACGAGTCGCTTCAACCGAAGGTAATTGGGAGATCCTGGAGCTTTAACCTTCAGCCACGGTGGCTTGGGTGAGCCGACAATCTCTGGAAGCGACAACAGCGGTGTCGTCTTAACCGGTTGGAGCACACATGCCTCGTTTGAGCCCGAATAAATGATTGGTCGGGTCGCCGTTCGGGTAGGCAGACTACTAGCGCGCTGTGTGTTCTTGTATCATGTCTTCACCCATCTGTCAACATTGCGTGGCCCGCTCCTCCTCTCCACCACGGGTACCCTCTGGGTGCGGAGAGGATGCAGGGTGAAGGGGCCAGAACTTTCATACCCATGAGCGCACCACCGGCGCATGCGGTATTGCCCCTATGAGCCCTGCTTACATTTCGTTGACAAGTTTGCGGATTGGCTGGAGAATCCGGCATATCGTGAGGAGTCTTGGCCTGATGCTGTACGGAGCAGCATAACCATGGTTAGCGGTTACAAGAATGGCAGGAGGAAAACTACGTGGCGAAGGCACTAAAAAGGTCAGCCGTTCCGCGGAAGCCGAGCGGCGGTAGAAGACAAGGGGGAACGCCACGCGAAAACCTGTTGCGACCCATCGCGCCCGATCAAACAAGAGCGATAAGGGCGCACTCATCAAGGGCATGTCTCGGCGTCTGCCAAGTGAAATACGTGAAAGCCAAATCTTCTCCCGCCGCCTACGCGAGATCATGCGCGGATACGCTGGTATCTACGCTCTCTATCGTGGGGGACGACTCTATCATGTGGGTCTCACCACAAATCTGCTTGGTCGTATCAAAAGCCACCTGAAAGATCGTCTCGCCCGGAAATGGGATCACTTCATAATTTTGCGGATTCATAAAGTTCGGTACTTGAAGGGCATTGAAACATCGGCATTCTCGTTGATGGTGACGGCCGCGGTCGCGTGCGGCACAAACACACAACAGAGTCCCTCGTCCGAACCGCCCTGCGCCACGGTCTCCTGGACCCTCGGCGTAATGTCGATCACCTGAGATTGTTGCGTCATCTTGACAAAGAACTCGCGCATCTGCGGCGTCAGCCCGTCTGCGCTCGAAAGGAACGGGTGCAGGAGGCGGTCCTTGCAGCGAGCAACTGTTCGAATCTTGCCTCCGGCAAGGCCGGCCTCCCAAGCCCCATCGAGCGGAGACCTCCGGTCCCATGGTAGTCGGAGCCGCCGACGGCTAATAGACCATATTCCAAGCGCATTCGCTCATAACGGAATAACGATTCCGCATCGTGCTCCGGATGATACACCTCCAGCCCATCGAGTCCGTGCTGCACAAGAAAGGGAATGATCTCATCGTGGCCGTAGTCTCCGGGGTGCGCGAGAGATGCCATGCCTCCGGCCGCCTTGATGGCACCTATAGCCATAGCGGCGGGAATCTTGGAGCGTTCGACGTAGCCTGGCTTGCCGGACGTCAGATACCGGTCGAACGCATCCTTCAGCGACGCCACATATCCACGTCTGATCATTGCCTGTGCCACAT
>JAHFDH010000142.1 GCA_023249055.1 Candidatus Methylomirabilota bacterium | reverse complement strand
GAGCAATCCGCACTCGACGGCTTCCTTGAAGACGTGCTTGGAGATCTCCGGGCTCATGCCGCCTCCGTTCCTTCGTTGAGAATGGCGAGGTATCGGTCGTAGACGAAGAGCCGGTTGCGGCGCTTGCCCGTCAGCTCGCGCGCAATTCCAGGTAGAGGCTCAGGTACAGAAGCGGCTCCTTCAGAAGGCCGGCGTGACAGAGGAGGAAGGTGATGAGCAGCCGTCCTACCCGCCCGTTGCCGTCGAGAAATGGGTGGATCGTCTCAAATTGGACGTGGGGCAAGGGCGGCTCGCAGGAGCACAGGCAAGCCGTCGTCCCGGGCATGGAGGAAGCGTTCAAGGGACGCCATGCAATCCTCCACAACCGTGTGTGGAGGCGGTACAAAGGCGGCGTTGCCGGGTCGGGTGCCGCCGATTCGAGTCCCTGCTGAAGTAGGCCGTCCAAGACGAGCGGTGGAACTGGTGGCAACGGGTTCGGCATGAAGGCGCGAACTATCTCGCCCCCGACATTGGTCACTTCGTATCGGCCTGTTGCTCCACGCTGCAATGCGCGCAAGCCCCCTTGTTCACCAATTCTGAATAAGGGACATCACTATTAAGACTTCACCTGCTAAGTCTAAACAATGATTCGCTCCGCTACCTCATCGAGCCCCAAATCCATCACATGCCGGGATTCCAGCCCCTGCGCCTGTAAAAATCGGCTTAATGCGAGGGGGAGTTGGTTGTCGATGAGGAACTTCATGCAACGTTAAGAACAAGGTGGTCGGTCTCGTGCGCGGCGTATTGCAATGCAGCAAGGACGTCCTCCCGTTCGAGAAACGAATAATCTTCAAGGAGCTCCTCGACAGTGGCTCCTGCGCCCAGGAGCGCCAACACGTCGCTTACGCGCAGGCGCTTGCCCCTGATGCAAGGCCGCCCCCCGCATTTCCCGGGTTCAATAGTGATGCGTGACAACATCTCAGGATTGACGTGCGTCATGGCGAACAACCTCCGAAAGTGACCTTATATTAGGCCCTGAGCAAAGGCGGTCCATGCTCAAATCACTCAATATTATCAAGTATGGTGTCCCCGGATTGGAGCGTGTAATGGAGTCCGGTCAAATTAGCCACCCACGCCTCCGTGCCAATGCGGGCGGCTCCTCTCAGATCCATACCGTGAGATGAAGGTCCGGGTTGAATGGGTTGACGACCCGGATGCCGTCGAGCGTCCGGTTTGCACCAAAGTCCTCGCTAAAAATAACAAGAATCTGATTCAGTCGAGCGGTCGTAGGCGTAGGCAAGCAGGTTCGTATCGACCAAGACCTCGCCGCTCATGGAGCTCATGCCGCAGCGTCCTCGCTGCGTGCCCAAAGCTGGAGTTATGTCGGCAGCAGCACACGTGACAGATGCCGCCTCGACTCCACAGTACCCGCGTCAGGCTGCCTCACCAGGTGAACGCGGAATGCGCCGAGGTTCGCGACGAACGACTCGACGACCTGCTGCAGATTGACGCGTGCGGAGCATCTCACAGAGCTTGTGGAGATCGTAACCTGCCTCGGCAAGCAGCGCCTCGCGCGCCGCCCGTACTTCGGAGACGATCGGATCCACCCAGGGCTTGTCGGACTCGTGAGCACTAGGCATTGATATCCTCCCCAGCTAGAAGTTCGTCAGGCGTGCTAAGTACCGGCGGCTCGTAGCCGAGCAGGCGACATGCCCGCTCGACACGCGGTCTAATCAAAGCGTTTGCCAGGTGTGTGACATTCCAAGTCACGAGATAGTCCATCCCCTGGGCTGCTGCCAGAGCAATGTGAAGAGCATCAGCCCGAGCACGAGTGGGAAGGCCCACATTACGGAGCAGGTTATCGGCGAGATCCTCGGCAAGTGACGTGCGGCCGCTTCTGGATCGCCCGCTGACGCCTCGTCTATCACGAGTTGGGAGACGAACAGATCGAAACTGGAGCGACGTCTGGACCACCACTCGTACGTGACCTGCTGCCTCGCGGCCGTAATAAGGTCCCGGCTGGGTAGGGCTACCAAGTAGCTGATTATCGATGTCTCGAGATAGACTGTAGGTCTCATACCTTCAGTCTACTCCAGCTGGTGGTGCATAGCCATAGAGCGTGTCACCTTGCAATCTGCCACATATAAACCCATGCCCCCAGACTTACCGCGTCACCACACCCAGTCGCTCAGATGCAGCGTGAGCCTGCTGCGCGGATCTCTGACAGTTACCATGACCGGACTTTCTACCGGTAAGCAAACGATGGCTTTCAGGGCACACGAGCGCCAATGTTGGGAAGAATCATTTCAGGAACATCTCTACGACCCGATCAGCGAAAATGGGAATGTCCTTATAGGCATCTGAAAGCGCATGGATTTTGGCAATGGCATCATCCTGCTGCGCGTCAGGGATCTTGAGGATGTTCAAGAGCGAACGGGTATACTCCCCCTTATCGTTCTTTGTGAGCTCCTCAACAAGACTCTTGTACGCCACGACAATATACTCCTTGGCCTTCTGCTGGTCACTCAGGGCGGGCTTCCCATCAATCTTGTTTGTGCCGTCGGGCTCGAGCGTGACCTTGTATTGACTCGGAACGTCAATCCCGGGGTTAGTTGTAGTCGGCGATATTGAGCTGGCATTGCTTTTGACAAGCACATAGTTCATAAGCTGCTGATCGAATTCATAGGCACCACCAGAACTGATATCTACAATTAGCCCTGGAATAAGCCAGTTCCAGAGATTCCCTAATGTTGCTTGCAACCAATGAGTAAAGCTGCTTTTGATTGTCGACGTCTGAGATTCGTATCCCTCTTTTTGGATCCTGATCGTATAATCCTTCCCTCGGCCCAGCGGCAATGCAATTGGCGTCCGACTTGTAAACTCCCCACCGACCGTAATCGTCGCTCCAGAAGGCTCCGACATAAAGGAAACGGTCTGTTTTGAACCATTTATCATGGTAGCACATCCAGTCAGAGCAACAAGCGCGAATAACAGAATTTCGAGCCTAACCTTTCTCATGTGTATCTCCTTCTAGCGGTTGAGTCTCTCACGCTTGATGTCCTCCGCGCAAGGCGGATTTACTTACAATTACAAGTTAGTTATTACGTTACTTACTTATAATTATTACTTACTTACTTTTTACGTTACGATCCTAAGCGGATTGTAATCCCCTAAGGGTGGCTGTCAAGTGGAAAGCGGTGCAGAAGATGCGTGAGGAGGCGTCCTCGGTCTGTGCCGATCGTTTTCCAGTTCGGGGGCTCGAGACCATGGGTCTGGACCGGTCTCTGTTGACCCATTTTTGCTTGCCGACCTCACCGCCCTCCGCTATAGTGGCAGCGTTCAATAGTGCAGCTATCAGCGGTCAGCCAGAGCTGCCTCAACCGTCTTTCTGTGGACATTTTTGGCCTAGTTCTTTCTGGATTCTAGAGTAGTGTCCCATAAATCCCTTTACAGTGATCGTCATTCCGGGCTTGATCCGGGATCCAGTCTTTCTATACTGGATTCCCGCTTTCGCGGGAATGACGGCTTCGGAAATGATGTCAAGAAGTGTTAGGGACACTACACTGAAAGCTGAGTGCTGAGAGCTGACAGCATGGAGTGATGATGGCATACGAGGATCTGCGGGCCTTTATTGCGGCGCTGGATCAGCAGGGATTGCTGAAGCGGATCAAGACCCCGGTCGATCCGATACTCGAGATCACCGAAATTACCGATCGAGTCAGCAAGCGGCTCGGACCGGCTCTGCTCTTCGAGCGGGTTAAGGATTCGTCCATGCCGCTCCTGATCAACGCCTTCGGCTCCGAGGCGCATCTTTGTCTGGCGTTGCAGCGCGCCTCGCTGGACGAACTGGCCGGAGAGCTGGACGGCATCCTCGAGATCAAGAGCCCGGAAGGGTGGCTTGAGAAGCTTCGGATGCTGCCGAAGCTCACGGAGATGGCGAGCTACCTGCCCAAGCGGGTGAAGGATGGCCCGTGCAAGGAGGTGCGCATCACGACAGAGCCCTCGTTCGACCTGTTGCCGACCCTCAAGTGCTGGCCGCTGGACGGCGGCCGGTTCATCACGTTCCCCCTGGTCTTCACGAAAGATCCCGAGACCGGCACGCGCAATTGCGGCATGTATCGAATGCAGATCTTCGACGAACGGACCGCGGGAATGCACTGGCACATCCACCATGGCGGGGCCAGACACTACGAGAAAAACCGGCGATTGGGGCGTCGCACCGAGGTCGCCGTGGCCATTGGGCCCGATCCGGCCACGACCCTGTCGGCGGTCATCCCGGCACCCGATGGGATCGACGAGATGCTCATCGCCGGCTTCCTGCGGAAACGGTCCGTAGAACTGACCCCGTGCGAGACCGTCGACCTGGAGGTTCCAGCCAACGCCGAAATCGTGCTGGAAGGATATGTCGAACCGGATGAGCTGCGCCTGGAGGGGCCATTCGGCGACCACACCGGCTTTTACTCCCTCCCTGACCACTATCCCGTCTTTCACCTGACGGCCATCACCCACCGCCGGGATCCGATCTACCAGACGACCATCGTCGGCCGGCCGCCCATGGAGGACTGCCACATGGGGACAGCTGTGGAACGGATGTCCCTCCCCCTCCTGAGAAAACAGTTGCCGGAGATCGTGGATTTCCACATGCCGTTCGCCGGGGTGTTCCACAACCTAGTCATCGTCAGCATCGACAAAGCCTACCCGGGCCACGCACGTAAGATCATGCACGCGATCTGGGGCATGGGCCAAGCCATGTTCTCGAAGGTGATCGTCGTCGTAGACAAGGATGTGAACGTCCGTGATCCGGCCGAAGTGGTCTGGAAGGTCCTGAACCACATCGACCCGGAGCGCGACATCGAGTTTGTCATGGGCCCCGTCGAAACCCTGGATCACGCCAGTCGGCTGCCGCGGTATGGCTCAAAGATGGGGATCGACGGAACGCGGAAGTGGAAGGACGAGGGGTTCACGCGCGACTGGCCGG
>JAHFDH010000141.1:2213-4987 GCA_023249055.1 Candidatus Methylomirabilota bacterium | reverse complement strand
AAGCATGTATCGACAGGGTGACACCCGCCCTGCGCCGCGGTCCGACCGCCTCCTCTTATGGACGCTGACAATCCTTCTCCTGTTCACACCGCTCGCCTTCGGCACCGTTGAGGTCTGGTCGATCGCTGTTGCCGAACTGCTGGTACTTTTCATGGGGGCCGTCTGGTTTGCCCAAATGATCCGCGACGGACGCATCCAGTTCGAGCGGACACCGTTCACTATCCCGATCGTCGCTTTTCTGGCACTAATGCTCTTCCAGATGCTTCCGCTGCCCCTCAACACAATTAAGCTGCTCTCACCTGCGGCGCACTCGGTCTACAGCGCTGCGGCATCGGCCCTCGACCTCCAGATAGAGTGGCGGACGATCTCGCTCGATCCGGTTGCGACTCGCGAAGAGTTCCTGAGAGTTCTGGTCTATGCCATGCTGTTCTGGGTCTTGCTCCACCGCTTTCGAGAGCGGGAGCAGGTCGAGAGGGTTATCGTCACCATTATCGGCTTCGGGTTTTTTCTGGCAGTGTTCGCAATCATTTACAAGTATTCGTCAAACGGTAAAATCTATTGGATTCGCGAAACCGCACAAGGCGGTGAGCCGTTCGGCCCTTATGTCAACCGTAATCATTTCGCCGGCTATATGGAGATCGCGCTCCCGTTGACCATCGGCTATATTTTGGCTCAGTCGCCGTTTGCCGCCAATCGACTGACCATCAGGAAACGTCTCCTCATGTGGACATCCCAACACACCAGTCAGTCGATACTCCTGCTGTTCGCCGCAATCTTCATGGGCGCAGCACTGATACTGACCGGCTCGCGCGGCGGCCTCGTCAGCTTCGCGGGCTCAATGGTGTTCTTCGTCGTCATGGCGATCATCAAGCGGACCGCGCATTCACGAGCAGTACGATTGGCGCTGGCCTGCTGTGGCCTCACCCTCATCGCCGCGATCTGGATTGGCGGCAATAGCGCATTCCTGTCGCTGGAGCGGCTCGAAAAGACGCTTCAGGAACCATCCGCAGAAGAACGAGCCATCCTGTGGCAGGACACCTTGCGGATGGCGAACGATTATCTGCGCTTCGGCTCAGGATTCAACACATTTGAGGGAGTGTTCCAGGCATACAAGACATCTCCCGTTCAGATGATCTTCCAATACGCCCACAATGACTACCTGCAACTGCTGGCTGAAGGCGGCATCGTCGCATTTGGTCTTGCCATATGGTTCATGGTTGTGTGGTATCGAAAGGTGGCCGCCAGGTGGTTCAAGCGACACGATCCGTTTGCGGTATATCTGACGTTGGCCGGAATGACCGCGATGTGCGCCATGCTCATTCACAGTCTGACCGATTTCAACCTGCATATCCCGGCGAATGCCATCGGCTCCGTCACGGTATCGGCCATCACGCTCAATGCGGTCCGCATCATCCGGTCAGGACGAACTGTGAACGGTCAGCCTGAGCACCTGCTACAGTACGATGACCGAGATCAGGATTAAAGCCATCATTGCCCGGCTTGCCCAGCCGGATCCGCTTCCAGATCTTACCCCCCTCTGCCCTGACAGGAATGAGCTCACCAGTATTCTCCTGGACATCAGAAAAGGGGCGAGATCCCCGTTCTATACTGACCTTCGTGAAGAGGCTGACCGTCAACATCTCGATGTTCCCCATCTGGTCCAGAAGGCCGACCGTCTGCTCACCTCCCTGAACATCTCTTCAAGTACGGACCACTATTCGATCCTCGATCTGAATCAGGATGCATCCGCTGAACAAATTCATGAGAAATGGATCGAAAAGATGCGGATATATCATCCAGATAATTACGAGAATCCGACGGGATGGATTGCAGAGCAATGCTGGAATCTTAATGAGGCGTATGCTGTCCTCAAGGATCCGGAGAAGCGGCGAGTATATGACCGCCAACGACGAGCGAGGATGAGAGGCGCATTAGGCGCGTCTGGAGGACAACGTCCCATTTCTTCCATTAGTCACGTCGATGCTGCTCCGGTAGTCGGCTCCCGTTCGAAATTCACTCGAGCTGTCACAATCGGCGCAATTGCCATTGCCGGCCTCATTATCGGGGCGCTGCTCTGGGCATGGTAGTCTGCGTCGTCTTTCAGAATTATTATCTTGACAGCGGGTCCACGTCAGAGGCATCCTCTACCACTTAGAGGCCCCTCTAATGAAAAAGGCAATCTGTGTGAGAGAGGAGGTACAGCGTGAAACGGCAAATCATGGCAGTAGCAGTCGTAGCGTGCCTGGAGCTCGTGGCGGGATGGGGTCAGGTGGCTGCGGCGGATGGCTTCCTCTTAGACCACTTCCAGTGCTACGGCGTAAAATCTAACGTAGAGAACGCTGTAGGTGTACTGCTCGAAGACCAGTTTAGCGAGAAGGACCAGGTGGCCGGAAAGCCGGACCTTCTCTGCGCACCGGTCACAAAGTGTGTGATAGAATCCGAAGAGTGTGTTTACCCAGAGCAACCAGACGCCCATCTGACCTGCTACCGACTCGATCCAACGAACCATGTTAACCAGAACGTAACTGTATTCAATCAGTTCGGCGAGCACACCCTGACCATCACGTCGTCAAAGATCCTGTGCGTGCCGTCCGAGAAATACCTACCCGAAGTTGGACATTAGGCAAGTCATTTGATACGATAAAGCGTTATTGGGGCGCTGCTCTGGGCATGGTAGTCTGCGTCGTCTTTCAGAATTATTATCTTGACAGCGGGTCCACGTCAGAGGCATCCTCTACCACTTAGAGGCCCCTCTAATGAAAAAGGCAATCTGT
>JAHFDH010000141.1:0-2113 GCA_023249055.1 Candidatus Methylomirabilota bacterium | reverse complement strand
GGGGCGCTGCTCTGGGCATGGTAGTCTGCGTCGTCTTTCAGAATTATTATCTTGACAGCGGGTCCACGTCAGAGGCATCCTCTACCACTTAGAGGCCCCTCTAATGAAAAAGGCAATCTGTGTGAGAGAGGAGGTACAGCGTGAAACGGCAAATCATGGCAGTAGCAGTCGTAGCGTGCCTGGAGCTCGTGGCGGGATGGGGTCAGGTGGCTGCGGCGGATGGCTTCCTCTTAGACCACTTCCAGTGCTACGGCGTACAATCCAGTGAGGAGAACAATGTCAATGTCGAGCTCTCTGACCAGTTCGGCGAGACGTTTCAAGTGGCCAGAAATCCGGCCCTCTTCTGTACGCCGGTCACAAAGTGTGTGGTGGAATCCCAAGAGTGTGTCTACCCAGAGCAACCAGACGCCCATCTGACCTGCTACCGACTCGATCCAACGAACCATGTTAACCAGAACGTAACTGTATTCAATCAGTTCGGCGAGTACCCCCTGACGGTCACCGGATCGAAGCTGCTTTGCGTGCCATCCACACTATCCAGCGGTGGTGATGGTTATTAGAGTAGGCAAGTAACCGGGCAATCAGTAGGTTGACCTCCGCGCACCCTTTCCGTGCGCGCGCACTGGATTTTGAAGAAACTCCACTGAAGAAGTCAGATGCAAGGGTAAGTTTTGCAAATCCAGTAATGTAGCTTCTTCCTCTTCTTCCCCGCTGTATACGCCGGTTCTGCGCCGCCATTCACTCCGGTCTCATTCGTAACCCCCCGATGCCACAGCCCCCGCGCCTCTTCCTCGCTCGGTGACTGACCTTTCAAACCCCACTTGGTCCAGTAATTGCTTAGTCCTGCTGGGTGGCACACCTATCGGCTCTGTCAAGTGATCTGAATGGGAGGCGATTTCGGACAAGGTCGTTGGTTGTGAAAGGTCCCGGCGTCCAATGTCACCTGCGTGACAGGTATTGCTGTGTTGAGGGGTGGCTTGCTACACGATCCTCGCCTTATACCGGGATCCTGGCCTCCCTACATATGGATGTAACTCATTGACAATAGTGAAGTCATCTCCGATAGCACAAAAGGTCGTGTGGTCTACCGTATGGCATACCTGTTGCATGACCTTGTCGATGTAGAAGGTTCCTTTCCGACAAAGGCAAACCAGTCGTGAGACTGGGACGCAAAACCGCGGGTCCCAAATGGGTTGGGATAGCCGGGTTACCGAAGAAAGGAAGGGCGGCAACCGCTCTTTTACGGAAAGCAACCTTCCGGAAAGGAGTAGTTGCCATGTATTCGATCAAGTCAACATCTCACTTCTCTGTTGTTCTTGTGCTTCCCCTGCTTCTGCTTTTCCTTCAAGGATGTGCCGGCACCGTTCAGTATCTGCCAAACCCCGGCCTCCTCACCGGGGCCCATGCCGATATCCTCAACTTCAGCGATGCCGAAATCGACTCGCACGCGGTTGATCAGCTCTACCTGAAGGTCGCCCGCATCATGGGCATCACCCCAAACAGCTCCAAGCCCAGACCTCAAGTGCTTGTCGTTGCTCCTGCACAGATCCATCAGGAATACCTGCGGCTCCATCATTCAGCGAAGGCGCAGAATGGCATTGCCCTCGCGCTGTACGTTCCCTCCAAGAACAGAATTCTGATCCCGAGCTATGATCGCACCTTCCTGGCCCACGAGCTGGCCCACTATTTCACGTTCCACTACCTCTCGGTTCCAAGATCCGACTGGGAAGCGATCGCAGACAAGGTCGTGGATGAGGAAAGGGCTGCGCCTTGAAGGTATCGACTCTGCTTGAACATCCGACTCCCGTTTGCGATTCCCGCGAGCCTGAACTCAGCTCGTCTGAGAGGAGGGCTTGATGCTTTCCTGTGAACGGGGCAGAGATCAACCCCACCCTTACGATAAGAGGGCTAGTCGAAAGCTGGGTAGGGAAAATTGTTCAGCCGACGATGCCCCGTGGGGACAGCCACCGATTGTCACCTGTATGACAGGAATTGTTAACTCGGGACTGCAACATCTGGATCCCCTGGGGAACTTTGCTTAACGCTCGGCATCTTCCCCCTACGCGTGATGCAACTCATTGAAAACGCCGGTATTATCTTCGACAACATTACA
>JAHFDH010000027.1 GCA_023249055.1 Candidatus Methylomirabilota bacterium | reverse complement strand
CTGTACGAGTTTCGTCTATTGGCATGGTTGCGGTCGAAGCCGGCACCTGAGTTCTCAAGGGTTGTCAATGGTCGGACGCCAAATGAAAGTGTGTAGGGCCTTCGAGGCGCGAAGATGGAACTGACGCGGCGGCAAGAGATCATGGCCATGCTCAGGGATGGCGAGTGGACGCTGGACGAGTTAGCCAGGAACTTCGTCGTATCCAAGAAGATCATCATTGATGATCTTGAACATATCGCCCGTACTGTTGCGCGGCCTTCCCGTCTGCTCATCTACCCGCCGACCTGTGAGTGCGGCTATCGCTTCAAGGATCGAGCGCGGTTCAGCGATCCGTCCCGGTGCCCGAGATGTAAAAATGAGCACCTTGCGCCACAACGACTCCGAATCGAGTAAATCCCTCCTTGCCCCCCTTTGTCAAAGGGGGGGTAGTGCAAGGTGTCGAAGAAATAGTTGGCTACTACATGGAAACTTCCTATAATTGCGGGCAACAACCATGTCCACACAACCGTCGAAAGAGCTCGAAGCATTTCCCAATCCTGATCCGGAGCGCGATTACGAAATCCGGATGGTCTGTCCGGAGTTTACCTGCCTTTGCCCCAAGACCGGTCAGCCGGACTTCGCGACCCTCACGCTTACGTATATCCCGGACCGGCTGTGTATCGAACTCAAGTCGCTCAAGCTCTACCTCTGGTCCTTCCGCAACGAGGGCCATTTTCACGAGGCCGTCACGAACCGGATCCTGGACGACCTCGTTCACGCCTGCCGACCCCGCTCTATGACGCTGGTCGCCGACTTCTACGTTCGCGGTGGCATCCACACGATCGTTACAGTGACGCATCAGGCGAACGATCGCGGGTAAGCTTTGCCGCTGCCGTGGGCTGCGAGGCTGACCTGTTCGGCCGGTAGCCGGATGACAGGCCAGCTTCCGACAAGGCGTCCGAACCCGCCTCTTCTTGCAATTGCGCGTCGACACTTGATACATCACGCTCTTTCGCGGTTCAAGTCGGTATCACAGCATAACTCACTATTATCTTACGCTTACGAGCGCTGGAAAACGTTTGACATCGTCGGTGTCATTATCCTATTGTTGTCCCGCTTTTGTTAATAGTGACGACGGTGGGAGGAGCGTGGCGGTATCTCCTTTCATCCGTAGAGAATAGGGCATCCCACGAATCAGAACGCTGCGAACCTATCTCCGCATCATATGTTGGTGCGGCTATTGAGGGTGACATGATCGGGTGCACGCGACAACCGTGGAAGCGAGCCAACCACCGGATCGCGCTCTGGAGGGGGCGGATAGCGCGAGCCGCCTGGACGCTGGTGCTGACGGCGATCCTGATGATCACGTGGGTCCCCACCGCTGCTGCGGCCATGAATCACCCACCGGATCTGACAGAACTGACGCTCGAACAGTTGATGACCATCGAGATCACGTCAGTCTCCAAGAAGGAGGAGCCGTTGTGGGACAGCGCCGCAGCCGTCTTTGTCATCACCGGAGAGGATATCCGCCGGGCAGGTGTCAAGAGCATCCCCGAGGCGCTGCGCCTGGCGCCGGGCATTCAGGTAGCCCAGTTCGGGTCAAACCGATGGGCCATCTCGGCGCGCGGTTTCAATGCGACCTTTTCAAACAAGCTGTTAGTGCTCATAGATGGACGGAGCGTCTACACGCCGCTGTTCGCCGGCGTCTTCTGGGACGTACAGGATACGCTCCTTGAGGATGTCGATCGGATCGAGGTCATTCGTGGACCTGGCGGAACCCTCTGGGGCGCGAACGCAGTGAATGGCGTCATTAACGTCATCACGAAACAGGCGAGGGCAACCCAGGGAGGCTACATTGAGGTCGGAGGAGGAAGCGAGGAGCGCGGATTCGTGGGGACGCGCTACGGTGGACGGGTGGGGGACGATCTCTTCTACCGGGGTTACTTCAAGTATGCGAATCGCGATAATCTGGTGACCGCTGCCGGCCGTGACGGCATTGATGACTGGAGGACCTACCGCGGGGGCTTCCGACTCGACTGGGAGCCGTCCACCCGTGATACGGTAACGTTTCAGGGCGACCTGTACAAGGGCGATTTCGGCCAGGCGCTGACGGTTCCCTCCCTCCCTCCCCCCTTCTCGCTGACGCGTGCCTCCGACGGCCGGGACGACTTTTCAGGGGGTAATTTTCTTACCCGCTGGAGACACCGGACGGCCGATCGGCGCGAGGCCAGCCTTCAGTTTTACTACGATCGAACCCGTCGAAACGAGGTCCTGTTCGACGAAACGAGGGATACGGTCGATCTCGAGTTTCAATACCGGTTCCCTCTCGGGGCGCGCCACGATCTGATCTGGGGCGTCGATACGCGCGTGACGGTCGATGATATTGGCAACAGTCCATCGTTGGTCTTTACGCCGACGCGCAGAACCGATCACCTGGTGAGCGGCTTTATCCAGGATCAGATCGCGCTGATCCGCGATCGGCTCGTGCTGACCCTCGGGTCGAAGTTTGAGCACAACTCGTACTCCGACTTCGAGGCCCAACCCAACGCTCGACTGGTCTACTCCCCAAACGCATGGAATCGGATCTGGACGGCTGTCTCGCGGGCGGTCAGGACACCCGCCCGATTCGAGCGGGATGTTCGGACCGACACGGCCGCGTTTCCCGGTCCCGGAGGAATGACGACGCTCGTCCAGACACTGGGGAACTCAGATTTTACCTCTGAGGAGGAGCTTGCCTTTGAGCTTGGCTATCGGGTACAGCCGGTCGAGTGGCTCTCGATCGATCTGGCCGGTTTCTACACCATCTATGACAATCTGAGAACGGCCGAACCGGGGGTCCCTGTCCCCGCTCTGAGCGCCAGCCCCCCGCACATCGTGCTGCCATTTCGACTCGATAATCGGATGTCCGGGAATACGTATGGTGTCGAAATCGCCAGCGCCTGGCATCCCTTAAGCTTCTGGCGCCTGCACCTCAACTACTCCTACCTCGAGATCAAGCTTCACCCCGACCAGACCAGCGCCGAGCCGACAGCCGACGAACGACGGTCACCCCGCCACCAGGTGCAGCTACGCTCTCTCGTGGATCTTCCCTGGCGTCTCCAGTTTGATACATCGGTCTTTTTTGTCGATCGACTGCCCAAGCTGGTTCCCTCCGTCCCGAGCTATGTGCGGCTTGACCTTCGCTTGGGGTGGCGGCCGACTCAGGCCTTCGACCTCAGCCTGGTCGGCCAGAACCTTCTGGACAACCGACACCCGGAGTGGGGCAGTATCTTTGGTGTTCCGGTACAGCCCCTGGAGGTTCAGCGCAGCGTCTATGTGCAGGCCTCCTGGCGGTTCTGACCGTTGACCAGACGGCGTGTATTGACATGCGTGATGCTGCTCTTCTTTCTGGCGATAGTCGGCGGAGTAGACGCACTATTTCCTGAGAGAACATTTGCGCAGCCATCGCCCCTTGAATACCAGGTGAAGGCGGCGTTTCTGTATCAGTTTTCTAAGTTTGTCGAGTGGCCTCCGGAAGCCTTCAGCACCTCGCAATACACCATCTGCATTGGAACAGTTGACAGTGGCCCCATGGCGGGCGCGCTCCAATCGATTGAGGGTAAGGAGACGAAGGGGCGTCGGGTTGTCGTGAAGCGGTTCAAGGCGCCGGAGGAACTGGAGTTTTGCCATATCTTATATATCAGCGCCGCAATGGCAGACCGGCTGCCGGAGATTCTGGATCGGCTCAAAGGGACTAGCACGTTGACGGTGAGCGACATTAGTGGATTTGCCAGGCGCGGCGGAATGATCAATCTGATTACGGTCGAGGACAAGATTCGATTCGAGATTAATGTCGAGGCGGCTGAGAGGGCGAAGCTGCAGATCAGCTCGCATCTGCTGAAGCTGGCGCGAATCGTATCAGGGGAACAATAACATGCGCCTGTTCCAGGATATCCCGATCCAGAAAAAGCTGAGGCGCATGACGATGCTGACCACCAGTGTCGCGCTGCTGCTGACCGGCGCCGCCCTCATCGTCTACGAGTTGGTGATGCACCGCGCGACCATGACCCGTGAGTTGATGACTGTGGCTGACGTGATCGGAGCGAACAGCGCGGCCCCTCTCGTATTCAACGATCCGAAGGCTGCGGAACAGACGCTTTCCGCGTTGCGGAAGGACGCTCGGATCAGGTTGGCGGCCCTCTATGGGAAGGAGGGGAACGTCTTCGCCGCGTACCGCCGTCAACATCTGGGGGACGGTGCAATTCCGGTTGCGGCCCAGGGACACGGAAGTCGATCAGAGGGAGGACGCCTCATCCTGTTTCATCCAATTATCCTCGACCAGGAGAAGATCGGGACACTGTACATCCAGGCAGATATGCAAGAGGTGTATACGCAGGTACAGGTCAGCACACTGATCGTTCTCGCCGTGTTGGCGGTTTCTTCTCTGGTCGCTTTGCTGCTGGCCTCAAGACTTGAGCGCGTGATCTCGCTGCCGATCCTGAACCTGGTGCGTACCGCCGCGATCATTTCAGAGAAGCAAGACTATTCGGTCCGGGCCGCCGGGTCTTATCGCGATGAATTAGGCCAACTGATCGATGGATTCAACGATATGCTGGCACAGATCCAGCAACGGGATACCGCTCTGCAGGAGGCGCGTGATCAACTCGAGGCCACAGTTGAGCAGCGTACACGACAACTGCAAACGGCGCTTCAGCAGGCCGAGGAGGCGTCTCGCCATAAGTCGTTATTTCTGTCCAACATGTCTCACGAACTCCGAACCCCGCTGAACTCAATTATGGGCTTTGCCTGGCTGCTGCAGGACCCTGCCATCAGCCCCTTAAACGAGAAGCAGGCGCGGTTTGCGAACAACATCAGCCTGAGCGGGCAGCATCTCCTGATGCTGATCAATGATCTCCTTGATCTTACCAAAGTGGAGGCGGGCAAGATCCAGCTTGAACTCCAGCCGTTTCCGCTCCAGGAGGCCATCGAGGCGGCCGCCTATGCCATCCGTCCACAAGTTAAGCGGAAGCAGCAGACACTTGAACTGGTGATCGATGGCGACATGCCGAACATCGAGGCCGATCCTACCCGCTTCAGACAGATCCTCTACAACCTGTTGTCGAATGCGGTCAAGTTTACGTCAACAGGCGGGCGGGTCAGGGTGAGCGCGCAGAAGGTGTCAGGTGTCGCGTACCGGGAAGCAGGGGCGGCAGACACGAATGAGTCCGGCGAGTTCGTAGAAATTGCCATCTCCGACACTGGAATCGGAATCAAGCCCGAGGACGTGACCAAACTCTTCCGGATATTTACCCAGATCGAATCGACATACACCAAACAGTTTCCGGGTACGGGCCTGGGCCTTGCGCTCACGAAGCAACTCGTCGAATTGCATGGAGGATCGATCTGGGCTGCATCAGATGGAGAAGGCCGAGGCAGCACCTTTACCGTCCGGTTACCGCTTTCCCACAAGGAGTATTCGGAAGGGGAGCAGTGAGATGGCACACGCAAGGATTCTTGTAGTAGAAGACAACCCGATGAACCGGGAGTTGGTTGTCTTTACCCTCGAGGCGGCGGGGTACACCGCCCTGACGGCAGAGGATGGCCATGGACTGTTGGAGCGAGTCAAGGCCGAGCGGCCGGATCTCATCATCATGGACTTGCAACTCCCGCACATCGATGGCTTTACCCTCACTCAACAGCTCAGGTCCGATCCCGAGACGCACGCGATTCCTATCCTGGTCACCAGCGCCTTCAGCAGAGCTGAAGACCAGATGAGGGCTCTGAGCGCCGGCGGTGCGGAGTTCCTGACCAAACCTCTCGATTTACCGCTCTTCCTTCAGACCATCGCCAGACTCCTGCCATAGGGGATGCTTGCTTGATTTCTTGACGCTACCTACCTTATAATCAATCGCTTTTTTCGTAAGCGCCCATTGTGCGGTCGGAGTCCCGGTACGTTCTTTCTGGCGATGATTCTGCGAAGGGGGGAAGACTGATGCCCAGCTATGATTTCAAGTGTGCAAAGTGCGGCAAGAAATTCTCGCTAACCATGGGTGTCAAGGAGCGGGGGACCAAGCGGCTGAAATGCCCGAAATGCGGGGCCGGTAAACCGGAGCCCGTCTTCTCGACCTTTTTTGCGAAAACCTCGCGCAAGAGCTGAGGCAACAACACGTGATCCTGGTAACGGGCGCCGGCGGATTTGTTGGCGTCCATCTTGTCAAACGACTCTCCGCGCTCGGCCTACCGGTTCGGACGCTGGTTCGAAGCAGCACGAACGGCGGGCGCCTGCGCAGGGTAGCCGGGACGCTCTGCCAGTCGGCGATCACCGATACCGCGTCGTTGAAGAGCGCGATGCAGGGGGTCGAGCAGGTGATCCACCTTGCCGGGATATTTCGCGAAGGCTGGAAAGAAACCTTTGAGACAGCTCATCACGAAGGGACGAGTCGGCTCATGCAGGCGGCGCGAGAGGCAAAGGTTCGACACGTCGTGTACGTCAGCGCCCTCGGCGCGGTCCCTGATCGGGTCTATCCGTTCGTTCGCAGTAAGTGGTTAGGCGAAGAAGAGGTGCGAGAGAGTGGATTACCGTTTACGATTCTTCGTCCATCACTTGTCTTTGGCGAGGGCGACCATTTTCTGGCGCCCCTGAAGAGGTCGCTGGAGTCGAGTCCGTATGTCTTTATCCCAGGCTACGAACCGCTGCGGTGCCAGCCGTTATGGGTGGGTGATCTGGTCTCCTGCCTGGTAAACACCGTGGATGGCGGAGTGGCGAAAGGCGAGACCGTTGCGCTGGCGGGGCCGGAGCAAGTGACCTTTGAGGGGGTCGTCGATCTGGTGCAACGAGAACTCCGCGATGGACGACCGAAGATTCTGCTTCCTCTTCCGCTTGCCGCGACGGCGACGCTTGTGCTCGAGCGAGTGATGGGTGCGCCCCCTCTCACGACGGGTGTACTCGATATGTGGCGCCTTGGCGCCACGACATCCCTGAACGCCGTGCAGAACGCTTACGGTTTTACACCGATGCCGCTCTCAGAGGGAGTGCGATACCTTCTCTCGTCTCCCGGCCCGCCGCCAAAACGGAAGAGTCGCAGAGAGCGAATGTTGACCCCGAATCGCCTCGGCTGATGTATCCCTCATGGCTGGCTGTACCGATTTAGTTTGAATATGAAATGGAGTCTCCTGTATATCGCCGTGATGAGCGTATGCGTCGGGCTTTCATCCGAAGCCGTGGCGGTGAGCGACGCGTTGCCCGCTGTTGATGACCGTGCCCAGATCGAGTTCCTCAAAAGCCATTGGCAGACGCCTATCCCGCCTCAAGGCAAGCCGCCGGCGCAGTTCTCGTCGGTCGAGGGGTCGCTGGAGCCGGAAAGTTGCGGCGCCTGTCACCGGCCTCAGTACGAGGACTGGAGCGGGAGCCTTCATAGTAAAAGTATGGGACCGGGAGTGAGAGGGCAGACAATGGAGTTGATCCATGATGATTCCAAGACGGCCCTTCTGTGTTACAGTTGCCACGCCCCTCTCAGCGAGCAACAGGAGAAGGTTGTAGATAAAGATAGCCATCCCTCTCGGCTTACGAAGAGGCGTCAGGTTCCGAGCTGGGCGCCGAACGCGTCAGACAATGGGGAGCGCCCGGCGTTGAAGTTGAAGACTCACCATGCGTTTTCGGCCTCTCTGCAACAAAAGGGCTTGAGCTGCGCCGGGTGTCATGTGCGGGGGCACCAGCGTTTCGGACCGCCAAAGCGAGACGGCTTGATTGAAAATTCCGCACCTGCGCTGCAACTCCCCCACGGCGGCGCCATCAGGACGGCGGCCTTTGAGCGGGCCGAGTTCTGTAAGGGGTGCCACCAGTTCGAACCGAGCGGGTATGCCTTGAACGGCAAGCTGCTCGAAAACACCTACAATGAATGGAAAGATGGGCCGTATGCGCGGGAAGGGAAAAGCTGTCAGAGCTGTCATATGCCGGAGCGGCGGCACCTGTGGCGGGGCATCCATGATCCTGAGATGGTCAAGCACGGAGTATCGGTCCGCCTTTCGCTGGAAAAGCAGCGCTATCAGGTCGGCGAGCAGTTGCGCGCCGAGATCACACTGACCAATACCGGGGTTGGACATGACTTCCCAACCTATGTGACGCCGAAGATTGTCGTCCGATTTGAGTTGGCAGGCATGGACGGGAAGCCGGTGGATGGGAGTGCGCAAGAGGAACGGATCGGACGGGAGGTCACGCTTGACCTGACGCAAGAGCTGTTTGATCACAGGATTGCGCCGGGTCACAGCCGGACCGTTCGTTATATCAGAACGATCGATCGAACGGGGCTCACGCTGCGCGCGTCCGTCATGGTCGTGCCGGACGATTTTTACATCCAGTTCTTCGAAGCGACGCTGCCCAAGGCAAAATCGAAGGAGGCCAAGGCCCTGCTTGAACAGGCTATCCGTGAGGGCCGGGCGCGGTCCTTTTCCCTCTTCACAGAGAACGCGACGGTGTCCTGAAGCAGTTCATGGCTCATCGCTGTCAGCTATCAGCTAAGTAGTGGAGGAGTGCGGTGAAGGTTCTGTTGGTACACCCAAGTTCCTTGATGTATGCTGAGCTATTCCTCCGGTTGGAGCCGCTGGGATTAGAGAGGGTGGCTCAGTCCGCCAGGTTGGCCGGCCACGAGGTCAGAGTCTTCGACCTGCAGGTATTTGACCGACAGGACTACCTGCGGGAACTCCAGGAGTTCCGCCCCCAGACCGTCGGCTTTTCGCTGAACTTTTTAGCGAATGTTCCGGAAGTGATGGATCTGGCGAAGGAAACCAAGCGACTCCTGCCCGCCTGTTTCGTCTTTGCCGGAGGCCACAGCGCGTCCTTTGTTCCACACGAGCTCCTGGACCATGCGCAGGGTGCGCTGGACTGCATTGTACGCGGAGAAGGGGAGCCGATCATCGCGCCGCTGCTGGAAGCGATCCAGGATGGGGGGATCGAAACACTTCCCGGGGCGGTCACAACTCGCGGCATGGGCCCTCCGCCGCTGATGCTTCACGACCTGGACCGGACACTCCCAGCCAGGGACCTTGCCCGCCGACGCCACAAATATTTCATCGGGGTCCTGGATCCCTGCGCCTCGATTGAGTTTACGCGCGGCTGCCCATGGGACTGCTCCTTTTGCAGCGCATGGACCTTTTACGGTCGAAGCTACCGCAAGGTCTCTCCGGAGGTGATCGTGGAGGACCTCGCCAGAATGCAGGAGCCCAATGCCTTTATCGTGGACGATGTGGCCTTTATCCATCCAGAGGACGGGATGGCGATCGGCCGCGAGATCGAGCGCCGGGGGATCCGCAAGCAGTATTACCTGGAGACCCGGTGTGATGTACTGCTCCGCAATCAAGAGGTCTTTGCTTACTGGAAGCGACTCGGACTCCGATATATGTTCCTCGGCCTGGAATCCCTTGACGAGGAGGGTCTGAAGGCAATTCGGAAGCGGGTCACGCCCAGCGACAACTTCAAGGCCCTGGAGGTGGCGCGGACAATGGGGTTCACGGTCGCCCTCAACATCATCGCCGATTCGGGTTGGGATGAGGAAAGGTTTCGCGTTATTCGCGAGTGGGCCGCCGGTGTTCCGGAGATCGTCCATCTGACGGTCAACACGCCGTATCCTGGAACCGAGACCTGGCTGACCGAGTCGAGACGACTCACATCACTCGACTACCGTCTCTTCGACGTCCAGCATGCGGTCCTGCCCACGACGCTTCCACTGAAACGGTTCTATGAAGAGCTGGTTAAGACGCAGGCGGTCTTGAATCGCAAGCACCTGGGCTGGGCCGCGGTCCGAGGAACCTTTTCCACTGCGTCCAGACTGCTCTTGCAGGGTCAGACCAATTTTGTCCGGATGCTCTGGAAGTTTTCGCAGGTGTACAATCCTGAGCGGCAATATGGCGATCACTTCAAAGAGGTAAAATACACTCTGACTCCTCCGCCGGACAAGCAGGAGGTGAAGCCGTCAGCGGCCAAGCTGTTTGTTCATGCGCCGGCGGCGACTGGGCAGCGAGCGGCGAGGGCCGACGATGCGATATTGCAACAGGCTGAAAAGGAGAAAGGGCAGTGAGGAAGCAAGTTCTCGCGTTTGTGGTGGTCACAGTGCTGGCCGCCGGGCTGGCTTTGGCGTCCGAATTTTACATGAGCCACGATCACTGGTATGCGAAGGAGCCGGAAAAGGATTTCGCGCTCGCGAGGCTCATCGCGGATATTCGGTCAGCCACACAGCGGTATCAGGACCTCGATCAGGCCAAGGCGGACGGATACGTACAGATCTCGGGGAATGTACCGCTGGAAGGCTATAATTTTCATAAGGCGGCAATTACACAGTTTGATTATACTCACCCGCATACGCTGCTGTATACCCAACGGGAGGGGCGCTGGCAACTGGCGGCGCTCAAGTATAGCGCTCTTGGAGCCCGTCCCGCAGCGAGCCCGTTTCAAGGCATCGAGTGGGAACGGAGCCTGGCGATCTGTCGGTATGCGGACTGGCAGGAATTTCGATCGCCCACCCGCGAAGGCTGCCCGCAGGTTCACCCTGAAACTCAGAGCGCATTTAGCGCCTGGCAGCCGGATACGTGGGTGATCCGTCTCTGGATCTGGTATCCAAATCCTTACGGACTGTTCGCCAGCATGAACCCTCTGCTGGCGCCGTTCGATGACCACACGATCCCGCCGGATGAAGCGGGAAGCTGGGAGACGTGGAAAACGCATACGGAGTTTTCAAACTTCAATCATCACTTTTCAGGATGGCTGGTGCTAGTCATGGGTATGGCGATGACGGGCGCCGCCCTGTGGGCGGGAAAGCAATCCAGATTCGCCCATCTGTGGCCGATGCTGACGCTGGGCGTGGCGCTCTTTATCCTCTACCGCAGCGATCCGGAGTATTGGCCGTTCGGCCCCAGGACGTTGACCGAACTCCTGGGCGACCGTGAGGCGATCGAACATAAGCTGTCGGGTGTGATCGTCCTGACCATGGGTTCTGTCGAATGGCTGCGGGCGCGCGGGACCTTCAGCCACTGGGTGTGGGGCATGATCTTTCCCTGGCTGGCCATTATGGGGGGGACAACGCTCTTGTTTCATCTGCATCCTATCAGCAACTTCAACTACCTCGGACGAGCCAATTCGCCTCACACAACCGAGGGGATCACCGCGATTCTGGCCGGTATGACCTACCTGCTGGGCAGTTTGGGGATTATGAAACAACGGTGGTGGGGATTGGTTCCGGCTCTCTTCGTGATCCTCATGGGCGTGCAACTCATCGTCTACGTTGAGTAGTAATCTGCTACTCCTTCTTCTTCCACGTCCCGCCGGACTCGGCGCGCCGCTTCAGGCTTAACAGCGCATCCGACAGATTGTTCCTGAGCAGAAGTTCTTCCAGGAACCTTGGGACAAAAAAACCGCTGTCCAGGGTCGTGGTGTATCGAAGCATGGTTTTATCCTGGCCGTACGGGAGGAACTCCCAACTGCCGGACGTCTCCGCAAGATCGTGTTTCCTCGATCTATCCAGTGTCCAGCGCACTGTCCGCTGCTCGGGTTGAAAGATCAGATCGACCGTATAACTGATGACGCCAAGCAGAACGTGAACCGTTTCGGTGACCTTCATGGTGTGTGCGGTGTGTTCCAGAACCTCGACCTTTTCGAGGCGCGGCATGAATTCGTCGAACTTATGGTAGTTCAGCATAATCGCCCAGGCGACATCCGGTAGCGTGTTGATGATGCAATAGGCTTTGACTCTGGCGCCACGTGCGCCATCGCCTGTAGGATACGTATCTGTTTTGACCACGACTTCCCCCATTTCTATCGTGGCTAATTCGCTCGCTGTCAGTCCGGTGGTCGCGGATTCACCCGCCCCGAAAGAGGCCGCAGGAAGCAGTAATAGGGCTGCAGCAAACATCAGTAATTGTACCTTGGGCCTGTGTAGCACGTGAAAAAGCCTCCAGTATAGCGCATCGTCCTTGACACGGTCGTACCACGCTCCGCTCTATGTCGAATGATATCTCGGATTGTCAATTGTGTCTATTTGTGATGAGATATATAGATAGGTGCAATCGCCGGGTAGCTGCCCTCCCGGCTCATGGCCGAACGAGTGCAGATAGACACTTCAGACGAGACTTCCAGTAGAATTAGGGTTGAAAGGATTGGCTCTAGATGGTGAGGAGGGCGGGAACTCGTACCTCGTTGTCGAGTAGGATACGCTTAGCTCCTCCTCTGACCTTCGGCACTCATCTTGATCCTGGTAGGAGCAACCGGGTTGCGTTATCAGTTCGTCGCGTACTTTTTGCGTTGACTTCCGTGGTTTTGTGACTAGAGTGTGTGCCGGGGTCATTCGCTGGATCGTGTTGTGTCGATGCCGAACTGATGGCATGAAACTGTGACAGATCCTTCGAGAGGGGTCCGGAGATAACGATTACCTATTTCCGGAGGCTACGGGTGGTCGGGCCGCCATCCGCGAGAAGCGGAGGCGGCTTTTTATTTGCGACTGCACGCCTGGAAGCGGACGCTAGCACTCTGGCTACAGGAGAAGACGATGTCAGAGATCGCTGTAATAATCGGTCTGGGGCTGATTATGGGGCTGGTCCTGGTGTTGCCGTTCTCCGTCCGCTGGGTGGAGGAGGAACTGGAGGCATTCCTCTTGGTCATGGGGTGCCTGGCTGTCACCATGAGTGGGCTGTGGAGCCGGCATCTGATCAGAGAGGCACTCACCGAGCCGGTGAAGATCTCAGTCGCCGTTCTTGTTTTTGGATTGCTCTTTCGCCAGTATCGGGACGTTATCCGCAATCGAGTCTCGCGGCAAGCCGATGCGATGGGCCTTCGGTATTTTCTATTTGCGCTGGTGGTTGGGCTGGGGATTGTCTCTAGCGTCGTCACTGCTATTATCGCTGCCCTGGTCCTGGTGGAGGTGATTTCAGGGCTTCGCATGGAACGGGACAAGGAACGCTCAGTCGTCATTATCGCCTGCTTTTCCATCGGTTTGGGAGCAGCGCTCACGCCCATCGGGGAGCCGCTATCCACAATCGCGACGGCCAAGCTCTCTGGCCCGCCGCACTCCGCCGGATTTTTCTTTTTGATAACGCTCCTTTGGCCCTGGATTGTCGCGGGGATTCTCCTCTTGGGTCTGCTTGCTGCCGCGGTTACAGGACGCCAGGTCAGCGTGGAGGAGAGCCTGATCGAGGATGCGCCGGAAAGCTACCCAGACATTACCATTCGGGCGGCGAAGGTGTACGCCTTCGTCACGGCCCTCCTGCTTCTCGGACACGGCTTCACGCCCCTGGTCGATCGGTACCTTGTCCGGATGCCTGAGGCCGCGCTGTATTGGGTGAATACGGTCTCGGCCGTCTTGGACAACGCCACATTGGCTGCTGCCGAAATCTCGCCGCTGATGAGTCCTGCGAAGATCCGATTCCTTCTGATTGGGCTTTTAGTGTCCGGCGGCATGCTCATACCAGGCAATATCCCCAATATTATCTGCGCCCGCAAACTTGGCATCACAAGTAGGGAATGGGCTGGGCTTGGGGTGCCATTGGGTCTCATCCTGATGCTGGTGTACTTCGTCTTTCTGTAAATTGCGGCCAGGAGCCCCGATTCGGTCCCTTGATCGACGTGTACGGTATGTCGGCGCAGGCAGATTTACCTTGACTTCACTTGATTTTTGGCTAGAGTGAGCCGGAACGTCAACTTTGAGAGGCATGACACCTGCTTTTGCCGAGGTCCGCATGTTCGCATCGCCTGGTCCGTTTGTCTTGCAGATCGGCCCGCTTGCCATCCGCTGGTATGGCCTACTCTTTGCCGTCGGTGTGTTGCTGGGGACCTGGCTGGCGCAGCGAGAGGCGATACGCCGCGGAGAGGATCCTGAACAGCTTCTCAATGTGATCGTGTTTGGGGTGATGGCCGGCTTAATAGGCGCGCGGCTCTACTATGTCCTGTTCAATTGGGGCTACTACGGCTCGAGGCCGCTGAAGATCCTGGCGGTGTGGGAGGGGGGGCTGGCGATCCACGGAGGGCTGCTGGCCGGAGGATTGACTGCGGTCATCTATTCTGTGCGGAAGAAGCTACCTGTGCTGACCTACCTGGACATCATGGCGCCTTCGGCTCCGCTCGGCCAAGCGATCGGTCGATGGGGCAATTTTTTCAATCAGGAGGCCTTTGGAATCCCGACGGACCTGCCGTGGAAGCTCTATATCGAGCCGTACCACCGGCCGCCCGATCTGACCACCTATGAGTATTTTCATCCGACGTTCCTGTACGAGTCGCTCTGGAATCTTCTGGTGTTCGCGATACTCTACTTCCTGCTTCGCCGCCGGCTGCAGGCGATCCCCGGTGCACTGCTGCTCTGTTACATAGGGCTGTACTCTGTCGGTCGGTTCTTCGTTGAGGGGCTCCGGATTGACAGTCTGATGCTGGGGCCCTTGCGTGCGGCGCAGGTGATGAGCCTTATCTTGATTCCCCTCTCACTGGTTGGACTCGTGTGGTTGCGTGCTGCCGCGAAGCGGCCCCGGTTGCGATAGGGGCCGGGTGATGGAACGGATCGGCGTTGTTGGAGCCGGGGCTTGGGGGACGACACTCGCCAAACTCTTAGCTGAGAAAGGGCACTCGGTTACGCTGTGGGTGTGGGAGCGCGACCTCGCGGTCACGATGGCGAAGGAGCGCGAGAACAGTCTCTATCTGCCTGGGGTTGAGCTGCCAGAGGCGCTTGAAATTACCAATTCCCTCGGCGATGTCGCTCGAGGCTGCTCGGCCATTCTGCTGGCGACCCCTTCTCATGTCATTCGCTCCGTATCCGTCGACCTGCTTCCGTTCATTCGGGAATCGACGCTCGTGGTTATCGCGACGAAAGGGTTAGAACCGCACAGTTGTTTAACTATGTTACAGGTATTACATGAGGTTATTCCATCGGTGCGGACGCCGGCGGCTCTCTCCGGACCCACGTTTGCGAAAGAGGTGAGCAGAGGACTGCCTGCAGCGGCGGTCGCGGCATCGGTAGACGCTGCCGTGGCAAGACGGGCGCAGGACTTGCTGAGCACGTCAACCTTTCGCGTGTATACCGGAAGCGATCCGTTGGGCGTAGAGTTGGGGGGAGCGGTCAAGAACGTCGTTGCCATCGCCGCCGGGATCGTGGATGGCCTTGGACTCGGACACAACGCGTTGGCGGCTCTCATGACACGGGGGTTACGCGAAATGACCCGGCTGGGTGTGGCTATGGGTGCCCGCGCCGAGACGTTTTCCGGGCTGGCGGGCCTGGGAGATCTTGTGCTGACCTGTACCGGGGACCTTTCGCGCAATCGGCAACTTGGCCTGGCGCTTGGCAGGGGCGCGGCGCTTTCCGAACTTTTGAAACGCAGCCCGACGGTGAAGGAGGGGATCAATGCGTCAAAGGGCGCCGTCGAGTTGGCCCATCGCTTTTCCGTTGATATGCCGATCTGTCAGGAGACTTATGCGGTCCTCTTTGAGCATCGATCAGCGCAGGAGGCGGTCGCAAATCTTCTAGGTAGAGCATTAAAAACGGAAGAGACGTAGAGGCGCGCTGTGCCGTATGCGCAGGTAAAGGACACTCGAATCCATTTCGTTGAAGAAGGGCCGATCGCGGCGGGTCATCTGCCGCCGATCGTGTGCATCCACGGGGCGGGCGGGAGCCATCAGGTGTGGGTGCCGCAACTGAGGACGCTGGGGCGCCGGCGAAAGGTCATCGCCCTGGATCTTCCGGGACATGGCCAGTCTGAGGGGAACGGGGCCGATCGGATCGAGGTCTACCGCGATGCCGTCATAGAGTTTGTAGCGGCATTGGGTCTCGACCGGACCGTAGTGGTGGGCCACTCGATGGGCGGGGCCATTATTCAGAGCCTTGCGCTGGCGTGCCCCGGACGACTGGCCGCGATGGTGCTGGTAGGGACCGGCGCGAGGCTGCGCGTGCAGTCGCACATCTTCGCCGGTCTTCGAGAAGACCCAAGACGAACAGTAGAACTGATGACCAGATGGGGGCGTGCACCCGACGCATCGGCGGAACTACTCAAACAAGATGCCGACGCGATGCTGCGTACCCCGATTTCGGTGATTGAGGGGGACCTGCGCGCGTGCGATGCCTTTGATCTGATGGAGCAGATCAAGGCGATTACCCTTCCGACCATGGTGATGTGCGGGACCGACGACCTGATGACACCGCCGAAATATGCCGAGTATCTGCATCGACAGATCACCGGATCGCAGCTTATCGTCATTCCCGCGGCAGGCCATATGGTGATACTGGAGAAGCCCGACGAGGTCAGCGAGGGTATTGAAGCTTTCCTTGAGCGATTGAACTGTTAGTACGCGCCGGCTGAGATTGAGAAGCGTGGGAAGTCATGCGGTTATGATGTCTGCTCTTGCGCATCCGGGCGGCCGAACAGTCCGGCAAGCTCCTCGGCCCCTTCGTGGTCGGCGATCGCAAGCACTTCATCGCCAACCTCAAATCGAGTGTCCCCGCGCGGAATAAGGATCTGCCCGTGCCGGATGATGGTGGCGATGACCGAATTCGAAGGCAGCGTCAGGTCTTTGATGGCGATGCCCAGGGCGCGGGCTCCCGGCGGAATCTTTTCCTCGACCAGGGAGTAGCGGCCCCTCCGCAGTTTGAGCAACGTCATCATATCGCCGAGCGACATCTCTTCTTCGATCAGGCTGCTGAAAATCTGCGCCTGGTTGAGCGCCACGTCTACATGGAACTTCTCGTCGAAAAGCCAGGCGGCGCGCGGGTTATTGACCCAGGCGATGATACGGGGCACGTTGTAGCGAGTGCGGGCAAAGAAGCAGAGCGCGAGATTATCTTCATCGATAGACGTACACGCAGCCAACACCTTCGCCCGCCCGACCCCGGCCTGTTCCAACACCTGCGGATCAATAGGATTGCCCTCGTAGATCACCTCGGTGGGCAACTCATGGTGAAGGTTTGCCAGTACGTCACGTCGGTGTTCGAGCACTCGGACCTCATGCTGATGAGCCAGCAGCAGGGCGGCCAGGTGCGCGGCAGTTCGGCCGCCGCCGGCGATTAGCACAAACATATCATCTCCCTGGCGGCGTTTTCAGTCGCTCGCGCAACGTTTCGATGCCGGCCATCGTGGAACTCAGGTGCAGAATATCGCCCGCCTCCAGACGTTCCTCGGGGGAGGGGAGCATGGCCTTGCCTGCCCTGGTCAGCGCCACCGCCACACACTGGCCTGCGTAGAGCAGATCCTGGAGGGTGCGGCCGTGCCATGACTCGGGCACTGAGAGTTCATAGATCTCGACCTCGCCGTTGCCCGCCGAGAACACGCATCTGGCGAAGGTAGGGTAGAGCAGTTCCTCGATGCGTTGCGCGCCCCAACTGGTCGAGCTGACCACCTGGAGGCCGAATGCCTCATGCAAGACTCGCCAGCGAGGATGGTAGTTGCGGACGACGACCTGAGGCACATGATAGACGGTTCGCGCGATATGCGCGACCACCGCGTTGAGGGTGTCGGAATTGGTGACGGCGGCCAGGCCGTCGGCCTGCTCAATGCCCGCTCGGCGCAGCACATCCGTAGCCAGCGCCTCGCCGTGTACGGTCCGTCCGCGAAAGTCAGTCGGGAGATTGTTCAGGGCAGAGGCGACCTGGTCGATAACCGCGACCTGATGTCCCTTCTGGAACAGGCGATACGCCAGCTCGGCACCTACCCGTCCACACCCTATGATCATGATA
>JAHFDH010000140.1 GCA_023249055.1 Candidatus Methylomirabilota bacterium | reverse complement strand
TCCGGATCTTCCTCCTCTCGCAGTAATCCGAGCAAGATCGTCAGTTCGTCGAGATCGCCCCCGATAGTCTCGAGTTGGTCAACCACGTCCTTGAGCGCGCGCTGCTCCTTCATGATCTCTCTGGCGCGGGAGGGATCGGCCCAGAATTCCTGAGAATGGAGCATCTCTTCGATGGCGGCCAGACGCGACTGTTTTCCTGCGACGTCAAAGGTAGTCCCGGAGGATGTACAGCTTTTCCTTCAGACCATCGAGTGTGCGCGCAAGTTCCGCAATCATCGTATCCTCCTTTGTGAAGTAGCAGCAGGCACCGAAGCCATGCTGACGGCGCTTCTGGCCCGCGTGGCTATGAATACTGCGACAGTAAAGATGATACAGGTCCACGCGAAGAGATCGCCATAACGGGTATAAAACGTGTGCGTTCGCTCTGCGCGAATCTGCTCGGTCATGACGGCAGGCACAAAGATATTCGACGCACGAACGATCCGGCCGTTCGGGTCCACAATAGCGGAAATGCCCGTATTGGCCGCTCGGACCAGGTAGCGGCGGTTCTCAACAGCGCGAAGGACGGCCATTGCCAGATGCTGAGCCGGGGCAGCCGATCGGCCGAACCAGGCATCATTGGTGATGTTCACCAGAAACTCCGCGCCGTCTTTCACGTAGCGTCGAACCTGATCCGGAAAAATCACCTCATAGCAGATGGTGGCACTAAAACGGCCACCCGGGATATCAAGTACGGTGTAGTCTTGGCCCCCTTCAAAGTCGCCGATTCCGTATGCCAGCTTGTTGACAAAAAACAGAATCGATTTGAGCGGGACGTACTCGCCGAAGGGAACCATATGAATCTTGTCGTATCGACTGAGAAGTTCCCGCTGTGGAGAGATCAGAAATGCGCTGTTGCGATACCGTGTACCGCTGTCGGCGGCTGCCGCCGGCTCGGCATCCGGACTGCCCACCAGGAGATAGCTGCCGGTCTCGGCCGCAATATCCAGGACGCGGCCCCGCAACTCTGGTTCATACCGAAGAAAGAACGGAACGGCAGTTTCAGGCCATACAATGAGGGCAGGACCGTCCTTTGTTGCCTCCCGACTGAGGCGACGATACTGCTCGATCGTGGCGGCCTGCATCGCCGGATCCCACTTCAGCGCCTGATCGATATTACCCTGTACAAGGGCGACTCTCAGTAGCTGTCCGGAACCATCAGGCACAGACGACTCTGCGCTGAGCGTTGTCAACACAGGCGAAAGAAGTCTGGGAGACCAGACCAGGACCAGGACAACTGCACCGGCCAGGACGACGGTCCGAAGACGGTCGGGCGCGCCTCTCGCCAGTTGCGTCAGAACGATATTGGTGAGGATCACGATAAACGACAGGCCGTACACCCCCGCGACCGAGGCGATCGGCAGCAGCACACCATTCCGGTATTGTGTGTACCCCAGGAGGATCCAGGGGAATCCGGTCAGCGCATAGGTCCGCAGGTACTCCAGACCGATCCATAACGCCGATGGAGCAAGCAGGTTCAGGGGCCACGGCACATTCGCCATCCAAGAGACGCCCATGGCGAATACGCCAAGGTAAAGCGAGAGGTAGGCTGCCAGGATGAGAAGCGCGAGGGCGCTGACTGCGAACGGCACGCCGCCGTATGCCGTCATCGAATTCGTCACCCAGAACACGCTGACCAGGTAAAAGAGCAGCCCTGCAAGCATCCCGAGATAGAAGGCTCGAACCCGAGTCTGACCGTGGATGGCCCACAGTAGCGGAACAAGGGCCACAAACGCCAGCCAACCGATGTCCGGCGTCGGAAACGCGAAGATAAGAAGCCCTCCGGACAGTGCCGCCAGTACGATCGGTTTCATACCCACCCCGCGAGAGCAACTACGTAAAGGACCGGCCCGGTGAAAAGGAGACTATCGACTCGATCCAGCAGACCACCGTGGCCCGGGATCAGCGCGCCCGTATCCTTCACTCCAAAACTTCGTTTCAGCATCGATTCGCACAGATCCCCAACCTGGCCCATCACACCCAATCCCAATCCCATGACAACAACCTCAACAACCCCGAGCCCTTCCCAAAACCAGAACTTCGCCAAGCCCGAGGCCAATACTGAACAGATCAGTCCGCCCACGCTTCCTTCTACGGTTTTTCGGGGACTCACGGAGGGGCAGAGCAATCGCTTCCCCATCGTCGATCCCACATAGAACGCCCCGGTATCCCCTGCCCAGGTGACGAACACCAGATAAAAGATGTAGGTCCGCCCCAGTTCCATACTCCGCAGGAGCGCCGGAAAGCTCATTAACCCCGCAACATACATGAGGCCAAGTAGCGTGATCGCCGCTCGTGAGACAGCCTCTTTCTGGTCCGTCCCTCCCACCAGAAGACTGCTAAGCAAGAAGATAACCACCCCTGTCAGAGCCGTGATCAACCAGGGCGCCGGTGCCTCGAAAAACGCCATACAGCTCAGCGCCACACCGCACACCACCCCGACGGTCGTGAACGGATGCCAGCCGCCGGCCTTGGCCATCCCGTAGAACTCATACAATCCGACCAGAATCGCAAGCGCAACCAGCACGAAGAAGTGAAAGGCGTTTCCGAACTGAACCAGCAGGAGAAAAGCCGGAAGGAGGACGGCAGCGCTGAGGATCCTTTTCAGATGCATACACCGACCTTGAGCGCCTGTGTTCGCTCTCTGGATCGTCGCGCCGCCCTGAAGGGCAACAGGATCAATGGGGTAATGAGTGGACAGTAGGGGCTAACGACCGGATCGAATTCAGGGCCACTACTCACTGGCAACTAGCCACTGCACCTGGGGGTGGGCCGGCATTGCTGATCCGACCCTAAAACTCCATAATTTCCTTTTCCTTCTTAGCCAACAAGCCGTCAACTTCGTGGGTCAACCGATTGGTCAGATCCTGAACCACGTCTGTCCCGTGCTTGACGTCATCCTCTGAGGCCGCTTTCTCCCGCTCTTGTCGTTTCAGCGCTTCGTTGGCATCACGACGAGCGTTTCGGATCGCGACCCGACCCTCCTCGGCGATCTTTCGAACCACCTTGACCAGCTCTTTTCGGCGCTCTTCAGTCAGGGTTGGGATCGCAATCCTGATGACCTTGCCATCATTGCTCGGCGTCACTCCCAGATCAGACTTGTGGACCGCCCGCTCAATAGCCGTCAACATCGAGGGATCCCATGGCTGTACGGTGATCAGCCTCGTCTCCGGCACCGCCAGCGTAGCGACCTGATTGACAGGCACAACTGAACCGTAGGCCTCGACCATGAGTCCGTCCAGCAATGTGAGCGACGCCCGCCCCGTTCGAACGCCGTTAAAGCCCTTCAACGTGGCCTCGATCGCCTTCCGCATATCCTTTTCGGCTTTGGCTTGGATCTCCTTCAGCACGTCTCACCTCCGCGAACGAGCGTCCCGACCTTTTCGCCAAAGACCAGCTGGCGGAGTATCCCCGGCTGGCGAAGGTTGAAGACAACAATCGGAAAGAGATTATCCATACACAATGAGATCGCCGTCGAGTCCATCACTTTTAACCGTCGGTTGAGCACCTCGATATAGGACAGTTCATCAAACTTCTTGGCGCTGGGGTCAAGCAGGGGATCCGCCGTATAGACTCCATCTACCCTCGTGGCCTTGAACACGACCTCGGCGCCCACCTCCATCGCCCGCAACGCCGCCGCGGTATCGGTGCTGAAATACGGGTTGCCGGTCCCGCCGACGAAGATCACGATTCGCCCCTTTTCCAGGTGCCGGACGGCCCGGCGGCGGATGAACGGCTCCGCCAACTGCCGCATCTCAATGGCCGTCTGCACCCGGGTGGCAACTCCCTTGCGCTCCAGCACGTCCTGTAAGGCGAGGCCGTTAATGACCGTTGCCAGCATCCCGATGTAGTCGCCGGACGAACGATCCATCCCTTCGGCGCTGGCGGCCACTCCCCGGAAGATATTGCCTCCACCCACCACCACCGCAACCTGCACCCCAAGGTCATGGACCTCCCGAATCTCATCGGCCAGAAAACTCAACACCGCAGGGCTGATGCCAAATCGTTCATCGCCGGCGAGCGCCTCGCCGCTGATCTTCAACATAATCCGGTTGTATTTCAGCGTCCCCATGGCATCACGTTCGTGAGAGTCCTCGGAGGTCGGTTGCCGCTGTTCAGTTACGCTTCGCACTCCACCTTCTCGCCCAATTGATACCGGGAAAAGCGTCGGACGACAATGTTCTCTCCGACCTTGGCAATGACCTCCTTGATCCGATCCTCGACCTTGACCTCAGGGGATTTAATGAAAGGCTGTTCCTGGAGGCAGACCTCGCTGAAGAACTTTGCCAGCCGCCCTTGGACGATCTGTTCGATAACCTTTTCCGGCTTGCCGGACGATTTCACCTGCGCCAAGAGGATCCCTCGCTCCTTCTCAAGGATGTCGGCCGGCACCTCTTCCCGACGGACATACTGCGGGTTTGTCGCTGCCACCTGCATCGCCAGGTCTTTCGCAAGCGTCCCGAACTCGTCGGTCCGGGCAACAAAGTCGGTTTCACAATTCAGTTCCATCAGGACGCCGATCTTCCCGCCACCGTGAATATACGAGACCACCAGGCCGTCAGAGGCCGTTCGTCCCATCTTCTTCGAGGCCGACGCCAACCCCTTTTCGCGGAGGAGTGTCGTCGCTCGATCGAGATCCCCTTCGGCCTCAGCCAACGCGGTCTTACACTCCATAAACCCTACCCCTGTCTTTTCCCGTAACTCTCTCACCAACGTCGCCGGAATTGCTGCTGACATCCTCGCCCTCTTTCCTTGGAATAGTTATCAGCAATCAGCCTTCAGCTTCGGCCGGACCCGCAATGCATTCAGGGCCGGCCGCTGAAAGGTGACCGCTTCGCCCGATCTCAGATCTCTTGAAGGGCCTCTTGCGCTTCCGCCGGACCCGCATCTCCTCCTTCTACTAACGAGGCGGCCGACTGCGCTTCCGCAACTGCCGCTTCCTCGGCCGCCACCTCATCGGCAGCCTTTAGCCGCATCGCGCGACGCTCCTGGA
>JAHFDH010000139.1 GCA_023249055.1 Candidatus Methylomirabilota bacterium | reverse complement strand
GAAAACGCCCAGCGCCACGAGCGCGACGGCGATGGCCACGAGGAGATACCATGTCCGTCCGGGCGCCTCCATTGTCTTCAGCAGATCCCGATCGACTCTGCCATAGCTGAGCTTGTAGTCGGCCATCTTCAGCTCTGCTCCGGATTGATGATGATCTTCTTCAGATAGGTAATCGCCGGTTGCGTGTTCAAGTGCTCAAAGATTCTGTAGCGGCGCGGGCTGTGAGTGAGTCGCGACACCTCACTGGTAGGGTCTTTCAGATCGCCGAATACGATTGCGCGCGTGGGACAGGTCTGGGCGCAGGCCGGCACGATCTCGCCATCCCTGACCGGCCGCCCTTCATCTTTTGCCCTGGCTTTCCCGGCGGTGATCCGCTGTATGCAGAAGGTACACTTCTCCATGACGCCGCTTTCGCGGACCGTGACGTCGGGGTTGAGTTGGAGGTGGAGCGGCTCCGGCCATGGATACGTGAACCAGTTGAACCGGCGGACCTTGTACGGACAGTTGTTGGAGCAGTACCGGGTTCCGACGCAGCGGTTGTAGACCTGGATATTCAGCCCTTCGGGGTTGTGCACCGTGGCGTACACGGGGCAGACCGGCTCGCAGGGCGCATTGTCGCAGTGCTGGCAGAGCATCGGGACGAACCGGATCTCAGGCAGTTCTGCAGGCCCCTCTTCAAATCGCTCGATCCGGATCCACGACATCTCCCGGCCCCTGGCCAATTGCGCCTTGCCGACCACCGGGATATTGTTCTCCGCGTAGCAGGCCACGACACAGGCGGCGCAGCCGGTACACGCATTCAGGTCGATGGCCATACCCCATCGGTGATGAGGATGTTCATGGGGCGGGTACATCTGGCGAACGTGGTGCGCCTCTTCACGTTCATGTCTTTTCTCCTCCAACCCTCCTGTCATCTGCTCCAAAGAAACGGCTTGGGCAATCCCCCGATCGTATTGGCGGACGCTTCCCGAGACCGACGCAAGGGGATATTGTATTCCGGTGTTCGTGAGAGTCACCGGCGCGGCAAGCACGAGACTGCCAGAGCCGGATTCCGACTCAGAAGGAAGCAGCGCGAACGCGTTGCCGTTGCGTCTCTTTTCAGCGAATCCGGTGGCGTTGGGATCATCAGGATCGGCGTAACGACCGTACGCGGTGTGGCCCTGACCAAGAGGCGCGGCTACTGTGCCTTGCCTGATCCCGACAGAGAGGTGAGCAGGGAGCTCGATCTCTCCATGAGGCGACGTGACCTTTACGAGATCGCCCTCGCTGATCGCCAGGCGTTGCGCGTCCTCCGGATGGATTTCGAGCCAACCGTCCCAGGTGAGCTGGGTGATCGGGTCGGGGAGTTCCTGGAGCCATGGCCTGTTCGCTCCACGGCCGTCAAAATGACTCATCGACGGATACGGGAGGAGGATCAGATTATCCGGCGGATTGAACGTCTGAAGCCCTTGTAACGCTTCCGACAAGGTTCCAAGGTTCACACTGACTGGTCGCGGATGTACATCCTGGAATACGCCTCCCCGCTGAAGCGCGCCGCTCCAGAACGTCTCAAAGTCGGTCTCCGATCTGACCTGGCGATGAAGCTCCCGCCACCGGGCTCTGAGAAGTTCGTAGAAGTTTTCTTCTGTAAAGGTCTCAGTCTGCGAGCTGCCTGATCGCCGTGCCAGCGACAGCAGGAGGTCGCCGAGCGGTCTCGCGTCGAAGACCGGCTCCATGACAGGTTGCATCAAGCCATGCAGGCCATCCCAAGGCTCACTTTCGCCCCAGCTTTCGAGAGGGGTGTGAGTTGGTAGGATCAGGGTAGCCTTTGCCGTCGTCTCATCCATGAAGCTGGAGCAACTGACAACCAGCGGCACCTTCTCCAGCGCCTGTTCGAAACCTGCTGACCTGGGGAGCGAGAAGAGCGGATTGACCTCGGAGAAGAAAAGGGCGGAGATGTCACCACGATTCATGGCCTGGATCAGAGCAACCAGCTCCCGATAAGATGACAGTCGGCCCAGACTGGACAGGGGCCCGAAGCGGACGGTCCGCCCGATATTGCCTGTCACGTAGTTCAACAGGTTCACGGCGACAACCGTTGCAGTCGCGTGCCGGCTCCCTCCAGCCGACCCGCCGCCCAGAGCGAGTCCGGGATCGGCTTCCGCAAATGTTCTGGCAAGGCCCTCAAGATCCCGCGGCGTGATGCCTGTGACCTGCGAAATCAGGCGTGGCGTGAAACGGTCAACCAGGATCTTGATCCGCCCGACCTCACCTTTCGGTATCCCACGCCAAAGGCCCTCTGTGATGATGACCCGGATCATCCCCAACGCCACGATCCCCTCAGTGCCAGGCGGGACCGAGACCCATCGGTCAGCGTTTGCCGCCGTCAGTGAGCGCCGTGGTCCGATAAAGGTGAAGCGCCCCATGCGGCCGTCCTCGTAGGCTCGCATCGCCGCGAATTCTCTGGCGTACATTACCGGGGAGATCCAGGTGTCCAGAAAGTCCGATCCAAATGAGAAGATGAGCCGTGAGGATTGGATGTCGTAGGTCGGGATCGCGTCGAGTCCGAATATCAGTCTGTTGGCGGCCTTGACCGCCTCGTAGGCGAACGGCTCATAGCGCAGTCGTCGCTCTGAGCCGAAGGCCCGCAGCCACCGATCGACCAGTTGATCCAGCGCTCCGGTCATGTGCGGGGTGAGCCAGGCGATTTCCTGTCTTTGTTGGCGCAGTTCCTTCAGGCGGGCAACCAGCCACGTCTCGGCTTTATCCCAGCTCACCGGCTTCAACCGGTCCGATGCGTCTTTGAGGAGCGGCTGTCTGATCCGATCCGGATTGTACAGTCCCTGGAGAGAGGCCTGGCCGCGGGCACAGAGACGACCTCTGTTGACCGGATGGTCCGGGTTTCCTTCGACCTTGACAGCGCGCCCCTCCAAGGTCTTGACCAGCATCCCGCACCCCGCAGGACATTCCCGGCAGACGGTCGCATACCACGTTGCCTGTCCCGGGATGATCTCCTCCACCGGGATCAGATACGGGATCAGCCTTTCGGGAGCTTGGCTGGAGCAACTCGTGAGGGTCGCCGCCCCGCCGATCCCGAGCAGTTTGAAGAAGTCTCGCCTGTTCACTCTTCCTCTTGGATCTTTTGCTGATCGCTGAAAGCTGGCAGCTGATAGCTGTCCTACTTATGACACGTCACGCAGTCGATACTCGCCTGCCGGTCACGGTGGCAACTCAGGCATCGATCCATCGTCAGGTCCACTGCCCGATGGACGCGATCCATTGTCTGAATTGGGCCATGACACTCCTCGCAGGCAACACGAGCGCGGACATGCGCCACATGCGAGAACGCGACAAAATCTGGCTGTCCAAAAATCTTCACCCAGGAGATAGTCCCCCTCCGATCCCAATACCCCTTGAGCTTCTGGATCTCGGGTCTATCGGCAGCGGTGATCTTGTGGCATCCCATGCAGAGTTGGACGGATGGGATCCCCGCGACAGGAGATCGGCGGGCATTGGCGTGGCAATACAGGCAAGAGATCTGATAGTCGCCTGCGTGAATCTTATGGCTGAAATCGACAGGTTGTGCGGGCGCTTCTTCCCGGGAACGAAAGACAGCGAACCCGGAAATGGTGACAAAAATCACAAGCGTGCATACAATAACTGCAACCCGCTTCACCAACTCTGGCCCCCTCCCTTTCTTGAGTTCGTTTTCTACAGGCGCCTTTCAGGGGAGTCGGCTCGCCAGACTCAAGGACCGGAGGAGCTAAGGGAGTGCGGAAACGCTACCGGAGGCCAAGCTGAGCAGCCGCTGGCGCACGAGAAGGGGGAGGCGCCCCTGTGGACGTCTCCCCCTTGGTTGCCAAACATATCTATCTCATTTTGCATCATGTCTTGTCTTATCGCAGCGATTGGGACAACTGTTCCGTTAGAAATTGAGGCCGACATAGCCCCCAGTGGTGAAATGCTTGAGATTTTCGTCCGGGATATCAGGACCCCAATAGTAGCGGAAGTCGACGCCAAGGCTGACTCGATTGTTCCAGAAAAGCCGTTCAATTCCTATTCCGGTGACCCCGCCGACGCTGATATTGGTGACGGCCTTGGAGACAGGTGTGTTCACGTTAAACGTGAGGCCTACCGGGATGATCCAAGGCCGATAGGGAGCCAGCCAAGGTCGGATGGAACCCAAGTTGTCGAACCGGAATTTCGGGGCGATACCTACGGTCAGAATATTTTCCAATCCCCGTCCTTCTGCGAGTTTCTTGTTTGGGGCGGTTGGACCTTCAACCGTAGCCGCTGAATCACCTTTTGTATGCTGTGTCTGGATATATTCAACATAGATTTCACCAAGAAGCGTACTGTTGAAGATCGTCATCACAGGCAAGTCTACCCCGCCTCCGACCTGCCAACCGTCTTTCTTTGTGGGATCGTCTTGGACCGTTAAGAGCGAGTTGCGCCGCGGATGTTCCATGCGGACGGCTCCTCCCTTGAAAAAGACCTGCCCCCCCGACAGTCTGGAGGTTTCAGTCTTCGCAGCCATCTCAGTCTTCATCTCCTCTTTGAGGGCTGTCATCTTCTCTTCCACAGGGCGTGGCACCTCCGCCTGGATCTTGGTTTCGAGCGCCTCTAAACGCTGTTGCATTCGCTTGACCATATCGTTCTTTGTCTGAACTTCCTCCCGCAATGCCTGTAGTTCCTGCTTCAGTTGGTTCAATTCACTGCGTGTCTGTGCTTCTGCGTTGCCTATGAAAAGAAAAAACAGTGGCGCCGACAATAACAATAATAGTGCGAATACAGTCCAACTGGTCCTGCCCCCCCGCCTCCCAAAGATTTTCACCGTTCACCTCCCCTTGGTAAGATGTGTTCGCCCCTTCGGTAGTGGTGCTCCATTTGAGAATCAAAATCGGTCATTTTTATTACCGTCGCCTCTTCCAATAGGAAGGCTTCCGAGCCTTATACGTCCCACCATACGACACCTGTCCCACGCCACCTGTCTCAGACTGAATCAATCTGTGTCTGCCGTTTCAGCCCAAACTGCTCCAGTTTGCGATACAGCGTACTGCGAGAAATCCCGAGCTGGGCCGCCGCTTGC
>JAHFDH010000026.1 GCA_023249055.1 Candidatus Methylomirabilota bacterium | reverse complement strand
TGGGCAAAATCATCCAGCACCATGCTGATCAGGGCGTACCCCATCCGCTGATTACCCACGACGATCGGCACAATCAGGTTGTAGGTCTTTTGGCTTTTCTGGGTTGCGAGCACCTCTCCGAGCCGGGCGGTGATGAACAGGTCCCGGTGGCTCGGGTCGATGGTGGCGCCCACCCGTTTCGGATTGCTGCTGGCGATGACCTCCTGCTCATTGCTGATGATGGAGATCTCATTTACTCCTTTTCGCTGCAGGCGACCGACATAGTCCTGCAGACGCGCCTCATCGGTCCGCTCCCGGGAGGTGAGCCGTTCTACGCTGATCTGAATGGCGGTGGACAGATCTGTCGTGTGCTTCTCTACCTGCTCGATGAGCGCCACCTCTGCGTGCCAGTACAGCACGAACAGCGAGGCGAGCGTCAGCAGCAGAAGGGAGAACATCATCAGGAGCAGCTTCGCCCTCAGCCCAAGATTATCGAACACGCCTTTCACCCGCAGACCCTCCATGGACCCGATACAGCGCAGCAGATCGCCGCAATAGAAAACCTTAGCTTATCGAAAACGCAGGGTTTTGTAAAGCTGATAGGGGCTCACAGCGGTTCTCCGTCCAGTAGCCCGGAGAAGATTGATCTAGGGCGGGAGCGGACTGGGGCCGGCGGGACCTACAGATCATTCCCCGCGTATGACAGGTTGAAACTCTTATTGACGAGCGGAAAATCGGGTACGATATTCTTCAGGATGGCGTAGTGAATCGCCGGCCAGTTGGCGAACGACGGATCTTTGATCTTCACGCGCGCAAGTCGATTGTCCTCACCGGCGACCAGCCAGTGCCAGATCGGGCCGCGCCACCCCTCAACCAGACCGAACCCGCTCGCGCCCGCCGGCAAGGGTGGGAGCGGCGCCGAGATCTTTCCCTCAGGAAGCCCGTCCAGTGCGCGCATGATCAGATTGGCGGCCTCTCGCGCCTCCTCGACCCGCACCATCAGTCGCGCCCAGACATCGCCTTCGCTGTATACCGGCACGCGCAGCGGCAGATCCGCATACGCCGCGAAGGGGTGGTCCCGCCTGGCGTCGCGATCGATCCCGCTGGCGCGCGCCGCCAGTCCGACGACCTGCAACTCGCGCGCGGTCTGTTTCGGCAGGCGCCCTGTCCCGTGCAGCCGGTCCAATACCAAACTATTGTCCAGCGCGATCGTCACGATGTCGTCAAATTCGTCCGTGACGCGCTGCACGGTCTCCCGCACGTCAGCAATCTGCTCCGCCGTCAAGTCGCACGTCACGCCGCCCGCAATCAGCGTTCCGCGCAGCAGCCGATGATCGGCCAGGCGGGCATTCAAGCGAAGCAGATCTTCGCGCAGGCGCATCGCGTGGGCATTGGCGACCGCGAAGCCGGTGTCTGTGCAGATGGCGCCGACATCCGCGATGTGATTGTAGAGTCGTTCCAGTTCGAGCAGCACCACCCGCAGGTAGGCTGCGCGACGCGGGATCTGCAGCGCTGCCGTCGATTCGAGCGCCTGGCAGAACGCGAGCGCGTGCGCAACGCTGCTGTCGCCGGAGATCCGCTCAGCCAGTTCTACCGCGCGCTCGGGCGGGATGGTCTCAAACAGCCGTTCGATCCCTTTATGCACAAAATAGAGCCTGGTCTCGAGATTCACAATGGTCTCGCCCTCGACGCTGAATCGGAAATGGCCCGGCTCGATGATGCCCGCATGCACCGGGCCGACGGTAATTTCATGGATCCCCTCGCCCTCGACCCGGCGAAACGGGAAGGGCGTGCCGTCGTCCGCAAATGCCGGAGGCGATGGGGCATCCTTCAGCAGGGGGTGATACGCAGCGGGCCAGAACTGGTGCAACGGCAGGCGGCGCAGATCGGGGTGGTCGGTCGGTATCAGACCGAACAGGTCATGAATCTCGCGCTCAAACCGGCTGGCCAGGTACCAGCGCGTCGCCAGCGACGGAAATCGGCGGTCATCCTCCGGGACCGCCACCGACGCCACGACAAACAGATCGACGCCGTCGAGTTCGAAGAGGTAGCGCAACGTAAAGGTCCCGCACGCCGCGCGTGTATCCTCCGCAACAATCAACTCAGGTCTCGCGCCGAATCTGCCGCGCACATACTCGGCAAACGGGACCAGCGTATCCCGGTGGACGCCGACTCGTACCTCTCGCGGAGGACACGTCTGCAGGTCGGTCAGCTTCAGCGTTGTCGCGCGAAGTTGCCTGGCAACACCGTTCAGATCAGGCACGGGAAACCCCAAGAACCCTGAGCGCCTGGTCCAGGGCATCAGCCACCGCGTCCGGAAACGTCAACCCCAGCACAAGCAAGAGGGCGAAATTGACCACCAGCGGCGCCAGCGACCAACTGAGGACATCCCCATGCTCTACCTTCTCGGGGGGTGTCCCATAGAGCATCCGGTTGACGCTGCCGAGCATGCCGGCGAACACGACGGCGAGCAGCGCCACCCCCAGGATTACCACCCATACGGGTCCGCTCTCCACGCCCGCGCGAAAGATCAGAAACTCGCTCATGAATAGCCCGAACGGGGGTACGCCCAACAGGGCGAGCGTACCCGCCGTAAATGCGCCGGCCGTCAGCGGCGACGCCCGCCACAGCCCGCGCACCCGCAGGATGTCGGTCGTCTGATATTTCAGCAGGATATTTCCTGACAGGATGAACAGCAGCGACTTTGACAGCGCGTGATTGACGACGTGCAGGAGCGCGCCCAATACGCCCCAGTAGCCGCCGAATCCCAATCCCATACAGATTACGCCGATATGTTCGACGCTTGAATAGGCCAGCATGCGTTTGTAATTGCGCGGCACAACAAGAAAGACCGCAGCCACTGTCAGCGACAGCAGCCCGATGCCCAACAGCCAGGGTCCGGTGAAGTGTGCGCCGACGGCGATATCCACCACCACCTTGAACCGCATCAGCGCGTACAGTCCGACGTTGAGCAGGACGCCGGACATCAGTGCGCTGATCGGAGCAGGCGCCTCACTGTGGGCGTCCGGCAGCCACGTATGCATCGGCGCCAGGCCCGCTTTGGTCCCGTAGCCGACGAGGATGAAGGCGAAGGCGAGCCGGACCACCTGGGGATTGAGCGTTGATGCCGCCGCCCGGAGCGACGTCCAATTCACCGCAATCTCGCCCGCCCGCGAGACGCCGGCATAATAGAACAGCACCGTGCCGATGAAGGCGAGGGCGATGCCCACCGAAGAGAGGATGAGATATTTATAGGCCGCCTCCAACGATCTGGGCGTGTTGTGCAGGTTGACCAGAAAGGCGGTCGCCAACGTCGTCCCCTCAATCGCCACCCACATGATGCCAAGATTATCCGTCGTGACCGCCAGCAGCATGGTGAAGATAAAGAGGTGAAAGAGCGCGAAGAAACCTCGGACCCTGGGCAGATGGCTGTCGTCATATTCGACCCGGATATAGCCAAGCCCGTACAGCGCGGCGATCGCCCCCAATAAGGTGATCACGACCACCATCAACGCCGAGAGCCCGTCTACGCGCAGCAGTCCTCCGACCGCAACAGGCACATCGCCCCGCCACACCCGCGCAGCAACCATGAGCCCGACGGCCAGTCCGCTCAGGGCCGCAAGCGCGTGGATGATCTCAAGCCAGACGCGCGGACGCACCAGCATTATCAAGGCTGATGCGATCAGCGGCATGAGCAGCAGCGCGACCAGCATCATCCTTTGAGCCTCCCCAGCCGGTCGACCTCGATGGAATCGAAGTTCTCTTTGATGCGATAGATAAAGACCTCCATAATCAGCACGGCCACCAGCACATCCAGGAATACCCCCATCTCGACAATGAACGGGACCCCGTACGTGGCCAGCAGCGCGAGCAAGAAGATGCTGTTCTCAAGCATCAAGAAGCCGAGGATCTGCGTGAGCGCGCGCCGCCGATTGATCATCACGAAAAAGCCGATCAGCACGCCGGCAAAGGCGATCGGAATGGCCTCCGCCGTGGGGAGCGGGTTTGATGCGGCGACGGGAGCCATCACATAGAATGCGATCGTTACCAAACCTCCGCACACGACCAGTGTTGCGGGGGTACCCAGATACGGCAAGGCGGCCGGCTGTAAGCCGATCTTGGCGACCGCGCGAGTGAGTACGCGCGGAATGACGACGACTTTTAAGAGCGCCAGCGCCGCGGCCACGCCGGCCAACTCAATACTTCTCGTGAATGCGGCGATGACCGCCGCCAGAACGGCCAGGGTCAGTGATTGCACCGCGAAGAGTCGAACTTGGCCGGCCAGGTCCCGGCGCACGATCAGCAGGAACGCTGCGCCAAGCACTGTGAACGAGAGTAATGTGACCAACTTCGGAAACAGCTCGGCGACCATTCACCCGGCCTATTTCACGAACAAAAACGAGACGACGGCCAGCAGGGCCAGCGCGAACGATCCGCTCAACAGCGCCGGCAGGCGGAACAGCCGCAACTTGGCCACCGCCGTCTCGAGCATCGCAATGCCGACGGCGAGCGCGCCCACCTTCAGGACAAGCGCGACACAGGCGACGGCTACCGCCGCCGGCGTCACCGTCAATGCGACGCCCCACGGGAAGAACAGGTTGGACAGCAGCGCCAGGAAGATCAGGAGCTTCATCCCCGCGGCCCACTCGATCAGCATGAGGTACCGCCCAGAGTACTCCAGCACCATCGCCTCATGGATCATCGTCAACTCCAGATGCGTCGCCGGATTGTCGACCGGCAATCGTCCCGTCTCTGCGAGCGCGACGATAAAGAATGCCAAAAACGCCAGCAGGTGCCCGGGGGTCAGCAACAAGAGCGAATCGGTCGCGCCGCGTCTGACGATCTCATCCAACTCCGTATTCCCGACGCGCAGCGCCATCGCGAAGATCGCGATCATTACGGTCGGCTCTGCCAGCGCCGCGACGGCCATCTCGCGACTGCTGCCCATGCCGCCGAACGCGCTTCCGGCATCCAGACCTGCCAGCGCCAGAAAGAAGGTGCCGAGCAGGAAGAGATACATCAACACGATGATATTGCCGAGAAAGCCGAGCGGCGTCCGGGTCGTGAGCAGCGGAACGAGCAGTGCTGAGAGCAGCATCGTTGCGACAAGCAGGTACGGCGTAAACCGAAAGATCCACGACGTGGTCTCCGACACGACCGCCTCTTTCGCCAGAAGCTTGCGCAGATCGGCGTACGGTTGGAGCACACCGGCCCCGCGCCGTCCCTGCAGCCGTGCTTTCACCCGACGAACCAGCCCCACCAGGAGCGGCGCGCCAAGTCCGACTATGAGCAACTGGATCGTTTCGATCGCGATCTTTGTGATCATTGGCTTGCTAACCTGCCAGCGCCAGCAGAACGACCAGCGCCACGAAGATATACAACAGATACAGATGCACGCTCCCAGACTGCACGATGCGCGCCCGTTGCGCGCCGCGCTGCACAAGCCGGGAGATCGGACCGTACAGCACCTCCTCGAAGATCGAGCGCGTCTCATTGCGATAGGCGATGGTTTCCACGAACAACCGGGATTCCGGATGGAACTGGATGTCCAGCTCCTTTACCGGACGGTATAAGAGCCCAAACACCCGCTTGAACGGATTGGCGAACGCCGTCCCGGTGTATTCAAAGCGCGCGGTTTGTAGCGCACGCCCGCACCCCCATGTCTCGTATGCGCGCCGCCCTCCGTTCGCGCCGATGATGCGTAAGACAATAGGAACCAGCGCCAGCAACGAGACCAGCGCGACCGCAATCCACAGCGGCGACACGACGGCGAACGCGTCATTGGCGACGATCCCGTTCCAGTTGAAGCGCACATCCGCATCCGTCCCCGTTAGATCCGCCGCCGTCACAGTGAGCAGCCGCAACAGACCGACCGGCGCCATCCCGAGCGCCAGGCACGCGACCGCCGACATGGCCATCGTTCCACGCATCGCCCACGGCGCCTCGTGCGCCCGTTCGGCCTGTTCGCTGCGCGGGAGCGCCAGAAAGGTAATCCCGAAGGCCTTGACGAAACAGGCTGCCGCGAGCCCGCTCGTTAATGCGAGCGCGGCGATCGACAACGCGAAGAGCAGGTTGATCCCCGTTGCCGAGATCTGGAAGCTGAGGAGCAGCGACTGAAACATCAGCCATTCGCTGATAAAGCCGTTGAACGGCGGCAGCGCCGCAATCGCCACCGATCCGACAAGGAAACAGGCGGCGGTCTGCGGCATCCGCTTGATAAGCCCGCCCATCTCCTCCATATTGCGGGTTCCGGTCGCGTGGACGACGGCGCCTGCGCCCATGAAGAGGAGAGGTTTGAATACGGCGTGATTGAGCGTGTGGTACAGGCTCGCCACCAGCGCCAGCGAGGCCAGGGCGTCGAGGTGGTAGCTCTGAAACAGCATGCCGGCCCCCACCCCGAGCAGGATAATGCCGATATTCTCGACGCTGGAATAGGCGAGCAGGCATTTAAGATCCTGTTCGACCAATGCATACAGTACGCCGAGTACCGCGCTTACGGCCGCGACGACTAGTACCGCGCCGCCCCACCAGGACACACCGACCCCGAGCCAGTCGAACCCGATCCGGATAAGTCCGTAGACACCCAGTTTGATCATTACGCCAGACATCAGGGCGGATACGTGACTGGGCGCGGCCGGGTGGGCCTTGGGGAGCCAGATGTGCAAGGGAACTACACCCGCCTTTGCCCCGAAACCGAGCGCCAGCAGGACGAATACGGCATGGCGCACGGGATCGCTGAGCGCCGCCGACGCGGCGCGCCATTCGCCCAGGTTCATTGTGCCGGTTCCTTGCGCCATCAGGAGGAAGCCGATCAGCAGGCATGCGAAGCCGGCATGTGTCGTCACCAGGTAGAGCCAGCCCGCGTACTGCGTCTCTCGGTGCTCGGCCTCCGTCATGACAAGAAAATACGACGCCAGCGACATGGCCTCCCACATGACCAGAAATGTCAGCACGTTGCGGGCCAGAGCGACGAGTACCATCCCGGCGAGGAAGGCGTTAAACCCGAGCCCCATCCCCGCCAGCGATGATCGACCCTCATAGGCGCGGGTATAGGCGATGGCATAGATCGCAGACGGGATCGCCGCCGTCGCAATGACCAGGACAAAGAACGCGCTGAGACGATCCATCCCGAGAGAGAACCCGCCGACAGGCAGGAGTGCCGGGATCGCCACATCCAGCGTCCCGCCGGCCAGACCTGCCACACCCAACGCAAAGGCGGCCATGGCGCCGACAAGCGCGCCCACATGCCCCGCCCATCGCGAGACGCCCGGTCGGCATGCCGCCAGCACCGCCCCCGCCGCGCCGACGCCGAAGCCTCCGAGCGCCAGGAGCAGCAGGTTCAGCGTCAACGTCTCACTTGATGTCATCGTCACGCAATCGGGCCATCTGTCGGGTGAATACGCTGAAAGGTCCCCCGCCTGTCGAGCGCCGCCAGGATCCCGGCCAGGATCAGTTGCGGGGTCGGCGGGCAGCCGCCGACAACCACATCGACCGGCACGATCGCCGACACAGGCCCGACCACCCCATACCCGCCGGCGAAGATCCCGCAATCTCTGGCGCAGTCGCCGACGGCGACCACGATCTTCGGATCGGGGGTCGCGTCATAGGTGCGCTTGAGGGGATCGGCCATATTGCGCGTCACCGGACCCGTGACCAACAGACAATCCGCGTGGCGCGGCGAGGCGACGAAATGCATCCCGAACCGCTCCAGGTCGTAGTACGGATTATTCAGCGCCCCGATCTCCAATTCGCACCCGTTGCACGAGCCCGCGTCTACTTCCCGGATATGGAGCGAACGTCCGAACAGCCGCTGTGCGCGCGCGTCGACCTGCCGCGCCATGGCCTCGATCTGCCTGTCGTCATCTGCCGGCGCCAGCGGCTCAGCCACGACCGGTGTAGTCCAGATCTTTCTCAGGAGTGCCCGCATGTCAATCCGAATGCTCTCATGACGCGACAGCGCCGATGCGCATATCCCGCTCAGCGGCGCTTGGGCGCCTGCGCCTGCTCGAGTCGTATCTCCTCAAGCATCCCGCGAACGCCGATCAGGTGGTTGTTAAAGATGTCTCTTGCGGCATCAAGCAGCTTAAAGAGCGACGGGTCGCTCACGGAATAGTAGACGCTTGACCCCTCCTTGCGGGCCACCACAATCCCCTTATTGCGAAGGACGGCGAGCTGCTGCGAGGCGTTGGCCGGCTCGATCGAAAATTGCCGGCTGATCTCGTTGACCGTCAGCTCTCCGGTGCGCAACGCATCCAGGATCGAGATCCGCAGCGGGTGCGCCAGCGCCTTGAAGAAGTCGGCCTTGAAGTTGCTCAGTTGTTGTCTCATCGCATCCCAACGTTCACACATGCGTATTATTGCATCTGCAAATATTCTTATATTTATACTCTTTGTTCGCGCTTGTCAAGGGCTCAACGGCAGTCTGTGTCTTCGCTGCTTTCAAAAGAGCCGCACTTTTGGGATACTGACACGGACAACCATCACGAAGAGAGGTGCGTATGATCGAGTGGAAGGAGCAGCGGATCGCGCGAACCTATCGGCCCGGCGAAGGGCAGGAGGCGAAACACAGCATTCTCAGCGAGACGCTCCTGCGCCTGATACGGGAAGAGCCGCTGCGCGATCGGACCGTTCTGGATGTCGGGTGCGGCAATGGGCGCTTGACCTTTGCCCTCGCGGAAGAGGCCGGTCGGATTATCGGAATCGACTGGTCGGATCAGGTGATCGAGCAGGCGGCGCAGCGCGCCCGCGCCGCCTGCTTTGACCATATCACGTTTATCTGCTGCGACGCGGAGCGGATCGATTACGGCGAGCTTGGGCCGATCGATCTGGTGGTCGCCCATCTGTGCATGTCCGACGAGATGCTTCGACGAGCGGCCGCGGTGCTGGCACCCGGCGGCTGCATCGCCTTTTCAACCCTTCATAAAGACCAATGGAAAGAGAGCGGCCGAAGCTCCAGATTCGCCTACGGAGAGCACGATGCCGAAGCGGCGCTTACGGCGGCGGGATTCGATCCCATCTATCTCGGGGTTGAGCGCGAGACGCTGTCCTTTGCCGCTGCGGCTGACGCCCTGGCCTACCTGGAGGCCTCGGATCTCGTCGGGAAATGGACGGCGGATAGCCGCTGGGAAGGGTTTCGCGCCTATCTGGAACGCGGCGGGAGATCGCTGACGGTCAGGGCTCGTGTGACGGTCAAGGGGCGCAGGCGGTAAGCGCCCGGGCAATCTCCGCCTGCACGTCCGGATCGGTCTCGCGTGTACGGGCCTCGTCCAGCACTGCGCGCGCCTCAGCCGCGCCGATCTGTCCCAAGGCCCAGGCGGCATGGCTCCGGACCAGCGGCTCGGGATCGGACAGGAGTGCCGCCAGGGCCGGAATCGATTCTCTGGAGTACAGGTTGCCAAGCGCCACGGCGACGTTTCGCAGCACACCCCGCCGCTTGGAACGCTTCATGGGGTTCCCCTTGAATCGCGACCGGAACGCGTCGTCGCCAAGCGCAAGCAGAGGGATCAGCTCCGGCGCATGCAGGCCCTCGCGGGGCTGAAACGCGGGCTCCTTCGAGGCCATGATATCGACATTATACGGGCAGACCTCCTGACAGATATCGCAGCCGAAGATGTGATCGCCGATCAACGGCCGCATCTCGGTTGGGATACTCCCCTTCAATTCGATCGTCAGGTACGAGATGCAGCGGCGGGCATCCAGGCGATAGGGGCCGACAAAGGCATCGGTCGGGCAGGCCTTCAGACACAGATCGCACGAGCCGCACCGGTCCGTGATCGGCTGGTCCGCCGGCAGCTCCAGACTCAGCAGCAGCTCGCCCAGAAAAAAATATGAGCCGTGCTCCGGAGAGATAAGGTGCGTATTCTTGCCGATCCACCCGATCCCCGCCCGGCCCGCGAACTCCCGTTCCAGTACCGGTCCGGTATCGACGTAGACCTTGCCCTCGACCGCTCCGCCGACGGTGTCGCGGATCCATCCGAGCAGCGCCTCCAGCCGCTCCTCCATCATCGCATGATAGTCGTCCCCCCACGCATAGCGGGAGATCCATCCCCTGGGGGCGCCCGTGTGGTGTGTCTCGCGGGGAAAGGGGGTGTAGTAGTTCATGGCGACGGATACGACCGAACGCGCCCACGGGAACCGGGTATCCGGGTGGCGTCTGGCCTGCTCAGTGCGCGCCATGTAGGCCATGTCGCCGCCATATCCTTCGCGCAGCCAGTCCGCAAACGACTGTTCATGGGGAGGGTCGCTGAGCGGCGAAATCCCCACCAGCTCGAATCCCAGCCTGCGGGCCTGCGCCTTGATCGCCTGGGCGAGCTGCCCGGAGGTCGGCGCGGCGGCGTCGGATTGCGGCGGCCCGGGGTTCATGTACGCTTACCGCGCGCCCTTCACAAGCCGCAGCCGCGACGTTGTTACCTCCCGCTCCCTCAGCAGCGTCTGGAATCGAACCGCATCCTCGGCCATAAAGAGATTATTGAACAGACAGTAGGTGGGTAGATCGCCGTCACATGCGGCCTTGAGCCGTTGAAGGTCTTGATCGGTGTGGACGTATCGGTAGCCGGTGAGACCGTGCAGCCGGTAATAGCGGATTGCGCCGTGCAGCGCCGGGTTCTTGAGCGGATCGACCACATGAATCAGGTCCAGCTCCCGGCACAGACCCTGGATGGTCGCCGCCGTCCAATCCCCTCGCGGCTCCCAGGCGGCGTGCCAGCCGGTTCGGTCGATCGTCGTGAAGAAACGGCGCAGGTTCGCGATATGGTCAGGCGTCGGCGTAAAGCTCGGCGGGCACTGAAAGACGATGATCGAGGCGCCCAGGGCGGCCGCAAAAGCCTGCGTCCGGGTCCAGGCTGCGACGACCTCCTCCGTCGGTCGAAACGCGCCGTAACGATCTTTCGATTCGTGCGGGATCGGTGTGGTGAGGCGTCGATAGGTCGGGCTTGAAGGCTCGTGTGTGATAAGCTGCCACGCCTTCATCGTAAATTCGAATCCGGACGGCGCGCCGGCGCGCCATCGCACCCCTGTGCTGATCCGCGGCAGCTTGTAAAAGGTCTGTTGGATCTCAACGACCGGAAAGGTTCTGTGGTACTCCGGCTGCCCTATGGCGAAGCCGCAGGTTCCGACCTTGGCCTGGATCACTGAATCTGCTCTTCGTCGAATGGGGTATCTTCGGAGGGAGAAGAGGAGGACAGCGGCCGAGGGCCCCTCGCGTCCATCCAGGCTTGCGTGGCGGCAAGGGCCGACATGCAGAAGGCCGAGCTGGTAAGCACGAACCACGTGGTCAGCCAGTGCACGGCCCAGACTGCCTCGGGGGCAGGAGACGGGCCGACCCACAACCACAGTACCGCCTTGACAAGCAATAGCAGAAAGGCGGCCCAGGCGATGATAGCGATGAGCAGCCAGTGCCAAGGCTCGGCGGTCGGACGGTAGGCCCGGAGCAGCAGCGCGGCCAGCAGGAGCGATGCGACAGGAATGAGCCATAGGAGCGGCTCAGGCGGTACGTCATGGCCTTTGAGTGTTCGGCCGAGGGCAAGCTCGAGGCCCGCAACCGAGATGACCCGATGAGCCCCATAGCGGCCGGCGATCACCCAGGGTAGGAAGAAGAGCCCGAAGGGGATGACTCCCACCCACGGCGCCTTGTCCCAGCGTCGTGGAGCAGCCGGAGTCGTTGGCAGGACAGCAAATATGGCGCCGCACTGCCAGCACGCGCTGGCGCTTGGTACTTTACGCGCGCCACAGGACTGACAGGCGTTGATCGGATGAGCGTTCATCGATACTCACGGACCGTGCATCACAAAGTCCGCCTCCTCACATCACTATACTGTGAACGATACGGCTCCGCTGTCAAGGCTTTTCCATCGTCGTACGCGCGGGGAGTCCACATCGTCACGACATCTTACCGGATAGTCGTTCCCATTCCGCAGTCAATTCCGCCACCCGTCGCTTGGTTTGGGTATGCCTGTCCAGCGTGTCGTGAAATCGCGCCTTATTCCGGTACGTCTCAGGATCTGCGAGCACCTGAGACAGCTCCTCCAGGCTCTTTTCGGCGGCAGCCACCTCCGCCTCGATCTTGGACAAAGACGACAGGAGCAGGCGTGATTCACGGTTTGCTCGGTTGCGCGTCTCGGCCTCGGCCCGTTTCTGCTCCTTCGTTTTTCGTTCCCTCACACTGTCTTCCTTGACTCCGGATCTCTGTGTCGCCGAGACCGGGAGCGTGAGAGAATCAGATTCGGTTCGGATGCTGCCGCCGGCCTCTGCCGCCATCAACTGTGTTTTGTGGAGATAGTAATCGTAATCCCCGGCATACGGTACGGCCTCTCCGTCCCGGACATCAATAATCCTGTTGGCCACGGTCTGGATAAAATGCCGGTCATGGGTAATGAAACAGATCGTCCCGGGAAAGTCGCGAAGCGCCTCTTCCAACACATCGCGGGAGGGGATGTCCAGGTGGTTCGTCGGTTCGTCCAGCAGCAGCAGGTTAGCCGGACGGATCAACATCTTGGCCAGAGCCAAGCGGCTCTTCTCTCCGCCGGACAGGACGGCGACCTTCTTTTTCACGTCATCTCCGGAAAAGAGAAATCGCCCCAGGATCGCCCGGAGGAACGACGTGTCTTCCACGGGTGCGGCGGACGTGATCTCGTCGAGGACCGTGTTGGCAGCGTTCAACAGCTCCAACTGGTGCTGGGCATAATAGGCGGTTGTCACGTTATGCCCCAGGGTCCGCTCGCCCTTCTCGAACGGCAGGACGCCGGCCAGCAGCTTGAGAAGGGTGGACTTCCCGGCCCCGTTGGGACCTATCAGGGCGACCCGTTGTCCCCGGCGCAGCTCAACATTCAGGGCGCGGTAGACCGGATTGCCGTCATACGACTTGTCGATATCGATCAGCCGGATCACCGTCTCGCCGCTTCGCGGAGGCTCCGGAAAAGAGAATCGAACCCGTTTCTGCTGAGGGGCCAATTCCACCTTGTCCATTCCTTCCAGCAGCTTAATCCGACTCTGGACCTGGCGGGCCTTCGTCGCCTTATAGCGGAACCGGTCGATGAAGGCCTTGGTGTCCTCAATCTTCTTCTGCTGATTCTTGGCGGTGGCCTCCAGGATCTGCCTCGCCTCGGCCTTGGCGGCGACGAACCGGTCGTAGTTGCCGGTATAGGCGACCAGTTGTTGGCGTTCCACCTCCACCACACGGTTGGCCAGACGGTTCATGAAATTCCGATCGTGGGAGATGAGCAGGATCGCGCCGGCATATGCGGACAGGAACTTCTCCAGCCAGATGACCGACTCCAGGTCCAGATGGTTCGTGGGCTCGTCCAGCAGGAGCGCGTCCGGCGAGGACAGGAGTATCCGCGCCAGCGAGGCGCGCATGCGCTGGCCTCCGGAGAAATTGTCCAGCGGCCGGGACAAATGCTTCTGCTTGAACCCAAGACCGGTGAGGATCTCTTTGGCCCTGGCCTCCAGGGAGTAGCCGCCAAGCTGTTCGTATCTGGTCTGGAGTTCGCCGTAGTGGGACAACAGCTCGTCTACCGCCTCCGGCGGGGCCGTGGCGATCTCCTCCTCCAGCAGGCGGAGATGCCGCTCGATAGACGACGCCTGCGAGCCGCCGGCCATCACCTCCTCAAGCAGCGATCTGCCCTGATGGGCCTCCAGCTCCTGAGTCAGGTAGCCGATGACGGCCTTGTTGTTGATCGCAATCAGCCCGCTGTCCGGGGCGATGCGTCCCGCGATCATTTCCAGAAGCGTCGTCTTCCCCGCGCCGTTCGGTCCCACCAGCGCGACCCGGTCCTCAAGCCCGATCCGCAGGGAGACGTCCGTGAACAGCACGCGGCCGCCGAAACGCTTGGATATCTGTTGAATTGAGATCATATAGTTAGTATCAGTATAGGAGGACGAACACAGCGATATCACACATGATGGAAGCCAGACATCTACCGGAAGATGCTCATGGGAGCGACTTGGGCCAGGCAATCAAGCCTGTTGCCTGTGCGGCGTTCCAGAGTTGCCGGTCGTAGCTCGCCACCGTAACCGGCTCGCCCAGCATATCGCGCCAGAGTAGAGCGGACGCCAAGTGAGCCGCATCGTAGCCGCGCAGGCCATAGTCCCAAGCAAGGGACGCGGCGCGGGAGACGAGCACCTCCGTCATCTGAAGGCGGACCAGGCTTTCCCACTCGGCGCTGAAGAGCTGCAGCGCGGAGGCCCCTTCCTCGCGTGTCAAGAGCGCCAAGCGAACCGCCTTGGCCAACGCGGCGGCCACTTCCACGCGGCTGATGATGGCCGTGCCGATTGCCGCGGCCTGATCAATGAGTCCTCCAACCTCTGCAGAACCCGCCTCTGCCACGTACCGCTTGACAAGCGCGCTGGCGTCGAGATAGACGATCACGCGCGGTTCTCGATCAGCAGATCGGCCACTGCACGCTTTTTACGAATCCGCGCGACCGGAGCGATGGGCGTGAGTTTACGCTTGTTCCAGAGTACGAGGCCCGACTGGGTCATCGCCTCGATACGATCTTCGATCGGCAGGATTGCGGGTACGATCCGGCCTATCGGGGTCCCCCGCTCGGCGATCTCTACCGATTCTCCGGCCTTGACCAGCCGCAGGTAGTGGCTCAGTCTGGCCTTGAGTTCCCGTATGCTGGCTCTCGTCTGTTTCGTCATTCCTTCCATGCGCGTCGCCCCTTCAACATGACCTCATTATATAACAGTGTAGTCACATGATGTCAATCCAGGGGCGGACCTTCCGCCCTCGCACGCACCCCCAATGGCCTGCCACCTGGACGGCTCGATCTCGTATGGCGCCACTGATGTCCGGCACGGCGTTGGAGGGGAGGGCGTGGATCATCAACCGAGATCAATGTCGCGGGAGTTACCGAAAGATTAGGATTCTGACCCGCCTTCCACATTCAAGATCGGGAGGTGCTCAACAGCAGCCGCATGGAGTAGTCGGTTATCGGAGGCGACGAGCGTCACGTCTTCACGTAACCCTGCGTGCAGTGTAAGCGCGGAGGCGAGGTGAATGGCATCGAACCCTCTCAGCGTGTGGCGTTGGATAAGATCGCGAGCGAGCGTCAGCACCTCACTTCGGAGTTCCACGTGGACATACGCGGGCCACTCTCGTTCAAATTCCCGGCACGCCAAGGCATATTGGCGTTTTGACACGTAGCCCTCGCGGTGGCGTCTGGTGAATCCCGAATAGACCTCGGCGTACGCGATAGTGGCTGTTCCGGCCACCTCTTCCCGACGCAGCAGCTCTTGAATGATCGCCGATCCCGCTTCGGCGACATACCGCTTCACCAGAGCGCTCGTGTCGAGGTAAATCATCGACGATCTTCAAGGATGGCCGCAGACACCGGTGGGCCGGAGACTCGTATAACCTGCACACGCTTCAGCAGCTTCCGGGTAGGCAAGGTTACAAGGCCCAACGCGGCGAGCCGAGCCAGCCGCGCCTCCCGTCCGACAGCCTGCTCAGCGCCTTGAATGGGCTGCAGAAGCGCAATAGGCCTCCCGCGCTCGGTCACGATCACCTCCTCGCCCTCTTTCGTCCGCCGCAGGTACGTGGTCAGGCGGTTCTTCAGTTCTTTGACCCCTACCGTGCTCATGACACCTCCTCCATGTGACCATTGTAGCTACTTACCACGCACTGGTCAAGTGATACACCAGCCTGAGACACGTCGGCGCGTGCGGTATCATCATGTCCATCCACGCGCCTGCGCGGGGCGCGACCCTCGGCAGAGCGGTCCGGAGCTCCTGCCTATGATGCCAATGCATACACAGTGTCATACATCGCACCAATAGCCGTCATTCCCGCGAAGCTTGTCCCCGCGTGCTTGAAGCGGGGAGCGGGAATCCAGGAAGGCACTGAATTCCGGGTCAAGCCCGGAATGACAAACTGTCTGACCCTTATGTCGTCATGTATAGTGAGCCACTAACAGGTATCCGGTGCCTTGTGTGCAGTGAAACCCTTTGACACCGGACGGGAGTGATACTACACTGTGAGTACGTTAAGATACCATGAGAGGAGGGATCGCGATGGTGAAGCACCTGGCCAAGCATGGCAACAGCTTAGCCCTTGTCATCGATCGTGGGGTATTAGACCTTCTTGAGATCGATGCCGACACCCCCCTATCGGTGACGACTGACGGGAAGTGTCTGATTGTCACCCCGGTACGGGACCCGGAGAGAGCAACACGATTCCGTGCTGCACTGGACAAGGTCAACAAGCGCTACCGGAAGGCCCTCACACGTTTGGCAGATTAGCGAATGTCGCCCGTCTTCCTCAGCCTTGATGAGGCCATCGAGATCCACCGGGATATGATCGAGCGGTATGGCGGAAGCGCCGGCATCCGCGATATGGGCCTGTTGCAGTCGGCCGTTGCCATGCCTCGGGCCGGCTTTGGGGGTGAGTTTCTGCACGCCGATCTCTTCGAGATGGCTGCCGCCTACCTGTTCCATATTGTACAAAACCACCCATGTACCGATGGGAACAAACGCGTCGGCGCAGCAACAGCGTTGGTGTTTCTCGACCTGAACGGGGTTGACGTGAAGGTCTCTAACGAATTATTGGCCGCAACTGTTCTGGACCTCGCGCAAGCGAAGATCGCAAAGGCCGCGATCGCCGACTTCCTCAAAATGCACTCCCCCCGTTAGCGTCCCACTTGCGCAAGTATCAATCCACGCCCGACCCGCAGGCCGTTGGTCATACAGCAGGGGAACTTCTCCGCCCGCGTGCCCCTACCCGGAAGCCCGTCGCATCCCGTAGGGGCGGACCTCTGTGTCCGCCCTCTCCCACGCCCCAACAATGTCTCTCCCCTCTTTCGCAAAGGGGGGTACGGGGGGATTTACTGCTTCAATGAGGCCACGGTTCTGAAGCCGTGGAAATGATAAAGCGCCATGCAATCATCACGAGCGGCGGGGTGGGGAATTGTCAACGCCCATGACTAAGGGCAACTGGGTCTGTGAGCGCAAACACGCTTGACTTCCTTTCAGTTAACTTGCTAGGCTGTAGCGTCTTTCAATCAGTCCCATGCTATAATATCTTTTAAGAGGTGCAGAGTTTGACGCAAGAAGAACGCCCTCTCAGTAAAGTTGTTCCGGTCTTGGTGGCGGTGCTGGTTTGCGACACCGTCGCCGCTGATCCGGCAACTGGAAAGAAAACCCTTATTGGTATATTTGATCAAGTCATTGCTCGTGCCTTCCCCAGCCAACGACCGATGTCTGTGTACGTGAAACTCACCGATGCGGAAGGATCGTACAAGATTCGGCTTAGGTATGTGCAGACAGGCTCTGGTCAAGAGTTGGCTTGGGTAGAGGCGCCGGCAGAGTCTCCCAGTCGTCTTGGGTCGTTAGATTTTGTAATTTCGACGCCGCCGCTGCTCATCCCATCGGAGGGACGGTACGAGTTTCAGGTCTTCGCGAATGACATTTACCTTGGGGGTACGTTTATTGACGCTGTAGCACAGCCGCAGTAGAAGAGGATTATCCGATCATGCAGACAGCAGAGATCACACAACTTCCCGCACAGTCCTCCAAATCGATCGACAATGAATCCGTAGCATACGAGCGAAAATTCTTAGAAATCCCGATGGCTTCTCTTATTCCTCCCGAAGTCGCTTTGCATATCGGGGTTGGTCCGGTGTTGCCGGATCGCATCCTCCTCGGGACGCTACGGGATGGCCGTTTGCGAGTGCGGTCCCCCATTACGGTCAAATTCACAAAGGAAGACTCGCATATTATCGCTGAGGCCACAGAGCTTGGCGAGTTTGGCTTTGGCGCAAATCTCTCCGACGCGCTCCGCGACCTCCAGAGAGCGATTGTCGAGCTGTACTTCACCCTCGAAGAAGGGAAGGATCGACTCGGTCCAGATTTGCAAAGGGTCTGGACCACACTTCAGCAGAAGCTTGTTCGCAGGCCGTGACGCTTAAGGCCAGGGAATTCGACCGCCCAGTAGCCAAGCTTGGTTTCAAGACGCGTGACAGTGGAGACCTACTCGCCTGGTTCGAGTTTGAAGGAAAGATCATCACTCGCACGAGACGCTCAAAGGGGTCCGGCGACCTCCCAATGCGGCACAGCATCCGACAGCAATTGAAGCTCAACGAAGAACAGTTACGGCAAGCCGTAAGCTGCCACCTCACTAAAGACGACTATATCACCATCCTCCGAGCCAAAGGTCTTATCCCTTCTTAGGTTCTTACCCCATTCCATATCCGTCCACCAACCTCCACACAGGGTCTCCGTTTCAATCCACGCCCGACCCGCAGACCGTTGCATCCCGTAGGGGCGGACCTATGTGTCCGCCCTCTCCCACGCCCCAATGGCCTACCATCCTTTACAAAAGGTGGAATGGGGGGATTTGC
>JAHFDH010000138.1 GCA_023249055.1 Candidatus Methylomirabilota bacterium | reverse complement strand
GTGACGTTCCTCATCGGGTCGGCGCTTGCGGGAGTGGCCGGTGTGATGGTCGGGATGTATTACGGGTTAATTAACTTCTATATCGGCTACATCGCCGGCGTCAAAGCCTTTACCGCGGCTGTGCTGGGAGGGATCGGCAGCATCCCCGGCGCGATGCTCGGGGGAGTGTTGTTGGGTCTCATTGAGAGTCTGGGGGCGGGCTATGTCTCCAGTGAGTACAAAGATGTCTTCGCATTCGCCATCCTGATCCTTGTGCTGATCTTTCGCCCCAGGGGCCTGTTGGGCGCCGATACCTCAAAACGCGCCTAGACAACGATGCACACCGTGTCGCGTGCCATTCCGCTGTACCGCCGCCCTTTCGTGCGAATTGTCTTGACCAGTCTGTGGTTGGGACTGCTGTCGTTGCCTCTTATGATCGAGCTGGAGGCCCCATATTTTGGTCTGGAACGTCCTCTCATCGTGGCCGGCGTTGTGGCAGCGCTTGGCCTCATGCAGTGGTTGGTATCTCAGTGGGGTCGAGCCTCACCGGTGTGGGCGGATCGACTGGTAGAGGCCGGTGGGACGACACTGCGCGGCGCGGCTCAGCGCATCGATCGCCGGCTGCTGTACGCCCTGGCGCTCGCTGCTGCAGTCCTGATCCCTCTTGCTCTGAATCGGTATTACATCGACGTACTGACTCAGGTGGGGATCTATGTGACGCTGGCGCTCGGGCTCAACATTGTTGTGGGCCTGGCGGGGCTGCTGAATCTCGGCTTCATCGCATTTTATGCGGTAGGGGCCTATACCTACGGCCTGCTTGCGACCCGGATTGGCCTCTCGTTCTGGCAGGTCCTGCCGCTTGGGGGAGTTCTGGCGGCGGTCTTCGGTGTCCTGCTCGGCTTCCCGGCCCTGCGCCTGCGGGGAGATTACCTGGCTATTGTGACACTGGGGTTCGGTGAGATGATCCGAATCGTGCTGAACAATTGGGACAGCCTGACGGGCGGACCGAACGGCATCATCGGCATCGCGCGTCCGAGTCTCTTCGGGTTCACCTTTTCCCACCCGATTCACTATTACTACCTGATCCTGGCTGTCGTCCTGCTGACTATCTTTGCAGTGAATCGGCTCAATCAGTCGCGTCTCGGCCGCGCCTGGACCGCGATGCGCGACGACGAGGTTGCCGCCGAGGCGACGGGGATCGATCTGGTCAAGACGAAGCTTCTCGCGTTCGGTCTTGGCGCGACATGGGCAGGACTCGCCGGCGTATTCTTTGCGAGCAAGATGACCTTCATCTCTCCGGAAAGCTTCACGTTCTTCGAATCGGTCCTCGTCCTCTGTATGGTCGTGCTCGGCGGAATGGGAAGTATACCGGGTGTCATCCTCGGGGCGGCGATGCTGTTGATCCTGCCGGAGATGATGCGGCAGTTTGCGCTGTACCGGATGTTGGTCTTTGGAGCGGCCATGGTGGGGATGATGGTGATGCGGCCTAAGGGGCTGCTCACCGCGCGCCGGCGGGCGATTCCCCTCTGGCGCAAGGGATCATCTCGAGCCGCTGTGGTAAGTGGGCCGCAGGCCGCTTCAACCGGCGCAAGGCAAGTCGATGCGAGCGTACAACCCGAGAGGGAGACCCGCATGACCCTGCTTGAAACCCACAAGCTGTCGGTCGATTTCGGCGGTCTGCGCGCACTTGATATGGTTGATCTCAGTGTGAGGGCAGGGGAAATCGTTAGTCTGATCGGCCCCAATGGGGCTGGTAAAACTACCTTTTTCAACTGCGTTACGGGTCTATTTCCTCCAAGTTCCGGGGAGGTCCGCTATCAAGGAGACAACCTGATCGGGCTTAGGCCGCATCACGTCGCCGCGAAGGGGGTCAGCCGCACCTTTCAAAACATCCGGCTTTTTCAGGACATGACGGTGCTCGAAAATGTGATGGTTGGGGGCCACTGTCGGATGCGGGCCGGGGTGATCGGCGCGATCATCAGACCGCCAAGCGTGACTCAAGAAGAAGAGGAGGTGGTTTCGAAGGCGGATGACTTGCTTCGATTTGTGGGTCTCGCAGATAAGAGCGATCTGTGGGCGAGCCAGCTCCCATACGGTGACCAGCGACGGCTCGAAATTGCGAGGGCGATGGCAAGCGATCCGACCCTCTTGCTCCTCGATGAGCCGGCGGCCGGGATGAATCCTCAGGAGACGAACGCCCTTATGAATCTGATCTACGCGATCCGCACTCGCGGCATCACTGTGCTGCTCATCGAACACCATATGAAACTGGTGATGGGCATCTCGGAACGGATTGTGGTATTGGATCATGGCGTCAAGATCGCCGAAGGGACACCGGAGGAGATCAGGGCAGATACGAGGGTGATCGGCGCATATCTGGGAAAAGAGTCGCTGCATGCTTAGCCTGCAAGAGGTGCATCTGCATTACGGCGCGATCCATGCGCTCAGGGGTATCAGTCTTGAGGTGCAGCAGGGACAGATTGTCACGCTGATCGGCGCTAACGGCGCCGGAAAATCATCGACGTTGATGGCGATCTCCGGCCTTCTAAGACCGACCAGCGGGCGGATCGTCTTCGAGGGCGAGGATCTGACGCACCTTCCAACCCATACCATCGTCGCGCGCGGTATTTCGCAGGTCCCGGAGGGGCGGCGGATCTTTCCTGCGTTGACCGTGCTGGAGAATCTGGAGATGGGCGCCTACACCCGCAGTGGTGCCGCCGAGATCCGTCACGACCTTGATCGGGTTTTCCAGCTCTTCCCGCTTCTTCAAGATCGCCGGTCTCAACCTGGCGGGACGCTTTCCGGTGGAGAGCAGCAGATGCTGGCCATCGGCCGCGCCCTGATGGGGCGCCCGCGGCTGCTGCTGCTGGATGAACCGTCGCTCGGGCTCGCGCCCAAACTGGTCGAGACCATCTTTGAAGTGATTCGGGAGATTAATGCCCAATCGACCACGATTCTGCTGGTCGAGCAAAACGCGCATATGGCCCTGCGGGTTGCGGCGAAGGGATATGTCATGGAGGTCGGCCGGATCGTGCTTGCCGACGATGCCGAAAAACTTATGGCGAACGGTGAAGTCCGAAGCGCCTATCTTGGGGAGTAACCGACGGATGGTTCGAGCAGGTGACCGACCGGACGGCCAAAGTGTAAGGCGCAGCGTTACACCTGAGGCCCCGTCGCCTTCTGCGGTGGAACGAGCCGCCTTGATTCTTCGCCAGGGTGGCCTTGTGGCCTTTCCAACAGACACCCTGTACGCCCTAGGAGCTGATGCCTCAAACCGGCCGGCGGTCACACGTGTCTTTGCAGTCAAGGGCCGTAATCCGAGGAGTCCTATCCCATTGTTGGTCGCTGATCTGACCATGGCGATCCAATTGGTCGGCGAACTCCCTGAGGCGGCCGTTCGACTTGCCGGACGCTACTGGCCAGGCCCGCTCACCCTGATTGTACCGGCTCCCCGTTCGATCTGTACGCTGCTGACGGCCGGGACCGGTCGGATTGGCCTTAGAGTTCCCGATGCCGCGGTCGCCCTTGCCCTGATCCGCCGATTCGGCGGCCCCGTGACCGGGACGAGCGCCAATCGCTCCGGAGAGCGAGATCTCCTGGACGCGAATGAGGTGCTCCACCAGTTGGGAGATCGCGTGGACGTCATCCTGGATGGGGGTCCTGTAGCCGCTGGGCGTCCGTCCACCGTCGTAGATGTGACCACAAGCCCGCCCGTCATTGTGAGACCGGGGCCCGTCGGACAAAGGGAGATCTTCGACCTGCTGGGACTCTAAGCGCGGTGAATCAGGCAAGGCCGCCGGTCAGAGTCACGCTCTTTTGCAAAAAATCCTCCTTGATCGCGCCGTCCTGTGTCGATTCCCGCGTCCTGAAAGCCTTTGGAAAGTCCGCGAAAGTGTGCTAAAAATAAAGTATTATCAAGGGCTATGGGAGATTGTCTGAACAGATCAGCAACGATAGGCACGGGAACCATGGGAATCGAACCGATTATTGATCGTGTTCGCGCCGCATCACCTGACGCGGATGTCGCCCTCCTGCAACGAGCCTATGATTTTGCCGCCAGGGTACACAGAGGCCAGGAGCGGGTCTCGGGAGAGCCCTATCTGTCGCATCCGATCGCCGTCGCCGAGATTGTGCTGAATCTCAAAATGGATGTGACCAGTATCGCCGCCGCCCTTCTGCACGATGTGGTCGAAGATACCCACGCTTCTCTGGAGGAGGTCAAACAGGCCTTCGGTAATGAGATCGGCGATCTTGTCGACGGCCTCACAAAGATCAGCAAACTTCCATTCGGCAGCCGCCTGGAGCATCAGGCCGAGAGTCTCCGGAAGATGGTCCTGGCGATGTCGAAGGATATTCGGGTCATCCTGATCAAGCTGGCTGATCGGCTTCACAATATGCGTACCCTTGAACCGCTCCGGGAAGAGAAGCGTCGGCTGATTGCCAGAGAGACGCTCGACATCTATGCGCCCATCGCCCATCGCCTCGGTATCTACTGGATGAAGGCCGAGTTCGAAGACCTGGCGCTCCGCCACCTTGAACGCGACGTCTATCAGGATCTGGCCGCGCGGATCGCAAAGAAGCGGCGGGAGCGCGAGAAGGATATCAACGAGGCGATCGAAATTCTTCATCAGAAGTTGACCGAGGTCGGTATTCGGGCCCAGATCATTGGTCGTCCGAAGCATTTTTACAGTATTTACAAGAAGATGCGTGATCAACACAAGGAATTCGATGAGATTTACGATCTGACGGCAGTCAGGGTGATCACCGAGTCGGTCAAGGACTGCTACGGTTCGCTGGGCGTGATCCACTCGCTGTGGAAGCCGATACCTGGTCGGTTCAAGGACTTCATCGCGATGCCGAAGTCGAACATGTATCAATCGTTGCACACCACCGTCATCGGCCCGGTCGGTGAACCGGTGGAGATCCAGATTCGAACGCATGAGATGCATAAAACGGCAGAGGAGGGGATCGCGGCTCATTGGGTCTACAAGGAGGGGAAGGCCGCGTTCGATCAGGCCGACAAAGGGTTTGCCTGGATTCGGCAGCTCCTGGAGTGGCAGCGCGATCTGAAAGACAGCCGGGAGTTCCTGGAAACGGTCAAGGTAGACCTGTTCCCGGAAGAAGTCTACGTGTTTACGCCAAAAGGCGACGTCAAGACCTTTCCGAAAGGAGCGTGTCCCATCGACTTTGCCTTTGGTGTCCACTCCGATGTCGGTCTTGCCTGCGTGGGAGCCAGGGCGAATGGCCGCCTGGTCCCC
>JAHFDH010000137.1:4015-5281 GCA_023249055.1 Candidatus Methylomirabilota bacterium | reverse complement strand
AAAACACCGGGTTATGCCCACGCCATCCTCTTGGGATCTGCGGGCAGTCTCTCGCATCTGCTTGTTTGTGCTGAATGCTGACGGCTGATCGCTGAACGCTTACAAAATGAAAATCGTACTTACCGGGTTCATGGGAACAGGGAAGAGCGTCGTGGGTCGTCGTCTGGCCCAACGACTTGCGCTGCCGTTTGTCGATCTGGACGACGCGATTGAAGCGACGGCGGACATGACGATTCCCGAGATTTTTGCGTCTGAGGGAGAGTCCGGCTTCAGGCGGAAAGAACGGGAAATCATCGCCGGCCTGGCGAATCGCGACAGTTGCGTGGTGGCCACAGGCGGCGGCGCTGTGCTCGATCCGGAGAACCTTCGGAACCTCAGAAACGGAGCGACCCTCGTCTGCCTGATGGCCAAACCCGCTGTCATTCTGCACCGGCTGAGAGATGACGCCGGCCGCCCCCTGTTACAGAGTCCGGACAGGCTCACGAGAATATGTGAGCTGCTGGAGCAGCGAGCGCCCGCCTATGCTCAGGCCGATCTCACCATCGATACGAGTGCGGCAGGTGTAGAGGAGATTGTCGATCGGATCATTCATTATCTTGACCAGGAGGCGACCGCGAGCGTCGATACAGGACGATGACGAGCGCAGCCAGAGTCTCTGTAGCGCTTGGCAGCAGGAGTTACCAGATTGTTGTCGGCAGTGGACTGCTGAAGCATATAGGTGACCTTTGTGGCGAGCTGCTTCCGAGCAGGCGGGTAATGATCGTCACGAATCCCGCGGTCAATCGCCTGTACGGGACCACGATCTCGAACTCGCTCAGGAAGGCCGGATTCCAGACGGCAACAACAGAGATACCGGCGGGGGAGCGGGCCAAGTCGCTGCGACACGCGGCCGGTCTGTATCGGGCCTTCCTGAGCAACCGGATGGATCGCCGCTCGGTTGTCGTCGCCCTTGGAGGAGGAGTGATCGGCGACCTGGCAGGATACGCGGCGGCGACCTTTCTGCGAGGTCTCCCGTTGGTGCAGATCCCCACGACCCTTTTGGCCCAGGTTGACAGCAGTGTCGGCGGGAAGGTCGCGGTAAATCTGCCCGAAGGGAAGAACCTGATCGGCACCTTTTACCAGCCGTCGCTGGTTGTCGCTGATGTTCGGACGATGAAGTCGCTGCCGCCAAGACAGATGCGGGCCGGGCTGGCCGAGGTCGTCAAATACGGCATGATCGCCGATCGGGAGCTGTTCACGTATGTGGAAACGCACCTGGATGCAATC
>JAHFDH010000137.1:0-3915 GCA_023249055.1 Candidatus Methylomirabilota bacterium | reverse complement strand
AACGGCCCTAACCTGAATCTGTTGGGCCGCCGTGAACCGGACCACTATGGCCGTACAACACTGAAAGAGATCGAGGATGAGGTGCGGTCTTATGCCGACTCACGAGGGGTCGAGATCCGTTTCGTTCAATCCAACCACGAAGGCGAGCTGATCGATCGGATCCACGAGGCGATAGGGTGGGCTGACGCCATGATTGTCAACGCCGCCGCCTTGACCCATTCGAGCGTAGGACTGCGGGATGCGGTCATTGCCGCGGCGATTCCCACGGTCGAGGTGCATCTGTCGAACATCTACCGCCGCGAGGAGTTTCGCCATCGGTCGTTGATTGCCGACGTGGCTGTCGGACAGATCACCGGATTCGGCGCCTTTAGCTATCGGCTGGGGATAGAGGCTGCCCTTCACCTGCTTGATAAAACGGGATCGTGAGATGAATGCTCAGGTATCGCTTTTACATGGAGAAGAGAAATGATGATTTCTGGAGGAGATTTGCGGCCTGGGGTCAAGGTGGAGCTGGACGGAACCCCGTACGTTGTCACGGACTTTCAATGGGTCAAGCCCGGCAAAGGCGGAGCCTTCATGCGTACCAAGCTGAAGAACATGAAGACCGGCGCGATCATCGACCGTACCTTCAGGACTGAGGAGAAGCTTCCGAAGGCCGAGGTAGAGGATCGGAAGGTGCAATTCCTTTATCACGACGGCGATGTCTATCACTTTATGGATACGGAGAGCTTCGACCAATTTACCATGGACGAGAAGCTACTTGGAGAGACCAGCGGCTTCCTGAAGGAAGAGATGATCATCTCGGTCCTGAGCCATCGCGGGGAACCGATCGACGTAGTGCTTCCGACATTCGTCGAACTCAGAGTGGCCGAGACGGAACCCGGCTTCCGTGGCGACACCACCTCAGGCGGCTCCAAGCCGGCGACACTCGAGACCGGCGCCATAATCCAGGTTCCGCTATTTATCAACGTGGGTGATCTGCTTCGCGTCGATACGCGCACCGGTGCCTACGTAGAGCGCGCCTGATGGCCGTCTCATTAAGCGGGCTCACAGCCGATAGTTGACAGCGTACTTCTTGCCGAGATAGCTCCTTGATTCCCTGGCAGGCATGCCGCTTGTGTGTCATTACCGACCCTTCGTTAGGGTGCGGGCGGAGCCACGTTGAAATTGCGGCGCGAGCCGTGGAGGGTGGGGCATCGATGATCCAGCTCCGGGACAAGCTGGCCGGACCTCGCCAGCTTCTGTCTGAGGCGCGTCAGATCAGGCAACTGTGTCGAGCGCGCGGGGTATCTTTCATCGTCAATGACAGGCTGGACCTGGCGCTCGCGGTCGATGCCGACGGGGTCCACCTGGGACAGGATGATCTGCCGCCCATGGCGGCCCGCGCAATCCTTGGCAGGGATAAGTTCCTGGGTGTGTCCACTCACTCCCTTGAGCAGGCTCTCGAGGCCGCAGAGCAGGGGGCCGATTATCTCGGCATCGGGCCGATCTTTGCAACAGGCACGAAAGCGACCGGATATGAGCCAAGAGGCTGCGACATAATCCGACAGGTACGCACCCGAATTGATCTTCCGCTCGTAGCCATCGGCGGCATCACATTGAGCAACGTCGGCGAGGTCATTGCCACCGGGGCCGCTGGAGTCGCAGTCATCTCAGCGGTCGTCGGTGCCGATGATATCTCCGCCGCGACTGCCGCCTTTGCCACTGCGATTCAACACGCGGAGGGCCGATGTTAGTACGGTCGAAAGTCAGTGACAGCGTACTCACGATAGCACTAGAGTCAACGTGAGGTATCTTCATACGTGCTGTTTATTCACGATTCATCGGAATACTGATCTATTGCGCAGAATCGTGAAACGGTCGTTCACTCAATGGGAGGGCCACGGCATGAGATGGCGGTGGTTGTGGTTCTGGAAGGCTTTCGCACTTGTCCTGCTCTTCGCCGTGAACGCCCAGGCGGCCGGCAGCATTAAAGTTGGTGTCGCGGGTCCGCTGACCGGCGATCAAGGCGCCTTGGGGCTGGAGCTGAAGAATGGTGTCATCATCGCCGCGGAGGAATGGAACGCCAAAGGAGGTCTCCTGGGACAGAAGATCGAGATCGTGTGGGGCGACGACCAGCACGATCCGAAGCAGGCTGTGGCGGTCGCCAACAAGTTTGTGAACGAAGGGGTTGTCGGGGTGGTCGGTCATTTCAACAGTAGTTGTTCGATTCCGGCTTCCACCATCTACCGCGACGGCAATGTTATTCAGATCACTCCCGCGTCGACCAATCCGCGATTCACGGAGCGCGGTCTGTGGAACGTCTTCCGCGTGTGTGGTCGAGACGATCAGCAGGGCGGTGTGGCAGCCGACTTCATTGCGAAGAAGCTGAAGAAGACCAAGGTTGCGGTCCTGCACGATAAGACGACATACGGACAGGGACTGGCCGATGAAACGGTGAAGGCGCTGGAGAAGGCCAGGATCAAACCTGTCTATTACAGCGGCATCACGCAAGGCGAGAAAGACTACCGACCGGTTCTGACCGCCGTCAGGCAGAGTAATCCGGATGTTCTCTTTTACGGCGGCATCTATCCGGAGGCGATTCTGCTCACGAAGCAGATGCGCGAGCTGGGGATGAAGACAATCTTTATCAGCGGCGACGGCGTCTGGGCAAAGGAGTTTATAGAGATCGGCGGCAAAGCTGCGGAAGGCGCCTTTATAACCTTTACCCCGGACCAGACGAAGATCAAGGAGGCCCAGGGTGTCATTCAGCGGCACAAGGAGAAGTTTGGGTCGGCGGTAGGGGCCTACACCGTGTACAGCTATGTGGCTGCCGTACTGCTTTTCGACGCCATTGCCGCGACTCAATCGACCGACGGCGTCAAGATCGCGGATCATATCAGGAAGACGAAATGGAAAACCGCACTCGGACCGATCCAGTTCGACAAAAAGGGCGACGTCCTTATATCGCCCTACGTCGTCTGGGAGGTCAGGAACGGGAAGTTTGTGGAGCTTCGGTAGGTGGAAAGGTTGCTCGTGCTATAAACCGGGAGGGAAGGGAGCCATCTCTTCCCTCCCGTTACGTTGAGGGGATATGCTGCTTCAACAGTTGGTGAATGGGCTGACGCTCGGCAGTGTCTATGCGCTGATCGCGCTGGGCTATACGATGGTCTACGGGATCATCGAGCTGATTAACTTCGCCCACGGCGAAATCTACATGTTGGGCGCCTACATGGGAATCGTGACGTTCGGTCTTCTGACCACGCTCCATCTGACGGCCCCGGATTCCGGCGTCACCCTCTTCTGCATGATGGCGGCGGCGATCCTGTTCTGCGGCGCTTGCGGCATCACCGTCGAACGTCTGGCCTACCGGCCCCTGCGTACGGCTCCGCGCCTGTCGCCGCTCATCAGCGCGCTGGGGGTCTCGATCTTTCTCCAGAATTTCGTGATGCTGGCCCAAGGACCACGGGATAAGGGATTCCCCGAGCTGTTCATCCAGGGGGGAATCGATCTGCCCGGCGGCAGGATCAGCGCGATTCAAATCTTCATCATGGCGACGTCGGTCCTGATGATGGTCGGACTTCACCTGCTGGTGCGCCGGACCAAGATCGGCAAGGCGATGCGGGCAACCGCGCAGGACAAGCAGATGGCCGAGCTGGTGGGCATCGATGTGAACCGGGTGATCAGCGTGACGTTCCTCATCGGGTCGGCGCTTGCGGCAGTGGCCGGTGTGATGGTCGGGATGTATTACGGGTTAATCAACTTCTATATCGGCTACATCGCCGGCGTCAAAGCCTTTACCGCGGCTGTGCTGGGAGGGATCGGCAGCATCCCCGGCGCGATGCTCGGGGGGGTGCTGTTGGGTCTCATTGAGAGTCTGGGGGCGGGCTATGTCTCCAGCGAGTACAAAGATGTCTTCGCGTTCGCCATTCTGAT
>JAHFDH010000025.1 GCA_023249055.1 Candidatus Methylomirabilota bacterium | reverse complement strand
GCGCAGCTCAAAGAGCTGCTGGCCGGCTCGCGCTTTCAGGAGATCGAGGAGGCGCGTGCCAATCTGCAGCAGGCGGAGGATAACCTGACGTTGGCCCGTGACGACTGGGATCGATTCGACAGCCTGTTCAAGGAGGGCGCGACCTCGGCGCAGGAACGCGACCGCGCCAAAAACCGGGTGGAGGTGGCCGTCAGTCAGGTCAAGGCTGCCCGTGAACGGTACGAGTTAATCCGGGTGGGACCTCGACCGGAGACGATCGAGGCGGCCCGCCACGAACGCGATCGAGCCAAGGCGGCGCTTGACATGGCCCAGGTCAGACTTCGCGACAGCACTATCCTGGCGCCCCTTTCCGCGATCGTCCTCACCAAGCGCGCCGAACAAGGAGAGGTCGTCAATCCCGGTTTCCCCATCGTCATCCTCATCAATCCGGATGATCTATGGCTGCGCGTCTACATCCCGGAGTCCGAGATCGGGCTGGTCGGGATTGGCCAGCAGGCGACGGTCACCGTCGATTCATTCCCGAATCGGCGCTTCGAGGGGAAGGTGGTCGAGATCAGCTCGAAGGCCGAATTTACCCCGCGTACGGTCCAGACCAAGAAGGAGCGCGTGAACCTGGTCTTTGGGGTCAAGATTCGCCTGGACAATCACGAGCGCCTGCTGAAGCCGGGGATGCCGGCCGATACCGAGATCACGGTAGGGAGCGGAGGGGCACAGCGAACGGGCCATCAATCATCCGCTCGTTGGGGTGTTCTCAATGGCTGAACTTGACCTGAACGACTACGCCGTCATCACCAAAGGGCTGACGAAGCGATTTGGCGAGATCGTTGCCGTAGACCATGTAGACTTGAGGATTAAGCGAGGCGAGATTTATGGGTTCCTGGGTCCCAACGGGGCCGGGAAGTCCACCACCATCCGGATGCTCTGCGGACTCATGGACGCGACTGAGGGGTCAGGGTATGTGCTGGGCCACGATATTGCCGCGGAGCCGGAGCGAATCAAGGAAAAGATCGGCTATATGTCCCAACGGTTCAGTCTGTACGAGGACCTGACCGTCCGGGAGAACCTGGACTTCTACGCCAGCCTCTACTCGGTCCCCAATGGCATCAAGCGGGTCCGAATCGAGCAGATGGTCCAGATGGCCGACCTGACCGGACGCGAGGGCACGTTGGCGGCCCATCTATCGGGCGGCTGGAAGCAACGCCTGGCCTTGGGGTGCAGCATCATCCATAAGCCGGAGTTGCTCTTCCTGGACGAGCCGACCGCCGGGGTCGATCCGGTCTCCCGCCGCAACTTTTGGGACCTGATCTATCGACTCTCCGAAGAAGGAATTACCATCGTCGCCACCACGCACTATATGGATGAGGCGGAGCACTGCGATAGTCTGGGGTTTATCTATCAGGGTCGGATGACGGCACAGGGCAGCCGTGAGGAGATTAAGGCGAATGCCCTGAAAGGCCAGGTTATCGAGATTGAATGTCACCCGATGCGGGAGGCGACGATCTTCCTCGAAACGCTTCCGGGCGTGGCAGAGGTCGTCCGATTCGGGAACACCATCCACGTGGTCACTGAAGACAGAAGCCTGTCACCCGCCGACGTGGAGGCCCGGCTGACCGTCGAGAATTTGAAGGTCAGCCGCGTTGAGGCGGCGATCCCCTCGATCGAGGATATCTTTATCGCGTTCGTAGGCCTGGCCGACCGGCGCTCCCTCCGGGCGCAACTGAAGCGAATGCGGGAACGGGAACTATGAGGTCCCGCTTGCTCGGTATGATCCGCAAAGAGTTCATCCAGATGTGGCGCGATCGCTTGACCGTCGGGATGATGCTCTCTATGCCGATGATGATTCTTGTCATCATCGGATGGGCGATCAATACCGATGTGAAGCATATGGCGACCGCTGTCCTCGACCAATCCCGGACACCTGAGAGTCGCGATCTCCTCACTGCGTTTACCAACTCTCAATATTTCAACCTCGACTATCATGTAGACAGTTACGAAGAGATCACGCGTTTAGTCGACAGCGGCAGCGCGAAGGTGGGGATCGTCCTTCCGCCCGACTACGCCCGTGCGCTGAAGCAGCAGCGCGTGGCCCAGATCCAGGTGATTGTGGATGCCTCTGACCCAATGGTTGCGACATCGGCGATCAACGCGGCCAACGCTATCGGTCAGGTCGGCTCGCTCAAGATCGCGTCGGAGATGCTGCAGCGGAGCACCGGCCGGGTCCCACCCCCCACCCCCCTGGATGTCCGGGTCCGGGCCTGGTACAACCCGGACCTCGTCAGCTCCATCTTCATTATCCCGGGTTTGCTGAGCTTTATCCTGATGCAAACCACCATCACCATCATCGCCATGGTGGTAGTACGGGAGCGGGAGCGCGGCACGCTCGAGGCGCTGATCGTCAGCCCGCTGCGCCGCTGGGAGTTGATGATCGCGAAGATCGTTCCAAATGTCGTGATCGCCTATGCCCAGATGACGCTGGCCCTCGTATTCGGCGTCTGGGCCTTCGGTATCCCGGTCCGTGGAAGCCTGATCCTCCTGTACTTCCTGTCGCTGTTCTTTATTATGGGGACGCTGGGTCTCGGCATCCTGTTATCCACCATCGCCAGGACCCAGCAGCAGGCGATGCAACTCGCGTATTTTATCTTCGTCCCATCGGTCTATCTCTCCGGTGTGCTCTTCCCGATCGAGGGGATGCCGCCCCTGGCCAGGACCGTTGCGTATGTGATCCCGCTCACCTATTACGTGGAGATTATCCGGGGGATCATGCTGAAGGGGATCGGGATCTCGTATCTCTGGAAGCATCTGCTGGTTCTTGCCACCATCGGGGTTGTCCTGATCACAGCCAGCATCCTCCGCTTTCACAAGAAACTCGGCTGAGCACAGGGCCTCTTTTCATGGCGCGGCGGTGTCTGTTTGCGTGGTAGAATGAAATTGCGGATTATCGAGTAAGGCTGGCCCTCTCAGCGACGACGACTGAGATAGAAAGATGAACACCGTGCCTGATCCGGGACGACTTGAGTTGGCGGAATTCTACTTCAAAGAAGGATACCGATTGCAGACGAGTGGGGACCTGGAGGGCGCCATCGCGGCCTACAAGCGGTCTATCGATCTCTATCCGACGGCTGAGGCGCACACCTTCCTGGGGTGGGCATACAGCTTTCAGGGGCAGATCGACGAGGCGATTCAGGAGTGCGAGGCCGCCATCCGGATCGATCCGGAGTTCGGCAATCCGTATAACGACATCGGCGTCTACCTGATTGAGAAGGGGGAGTATGACGAGGCGATCCCGTGGCTCGAGAAGGCTATGGCGGCGAAGCGATATGAACCTCGTCACTACCCTTATATGAATATGGGCCGAGTCCTTGTGCGGAAGGGGAGATATGACGAGGCGGTCAGGGAGTTGAAGAAGGCCCTGGAGATTGAGCCGAATTATACGGTGGCCCGCGTCGAGCTGCATAAGGTTCTCGGGCTGTTGAACTGATCGACTGACCCCTTATCGAGGCCCGCACTGCATGGTATCGCAATGGTCACGCCTGTTGTTCGCGCTGGCGTTTGCCGGGGCGACGATGATCCTTGAAAGACACACGCCCGGGGGCGACGCTCCACCGCCGGTTCCGGGCGCATCCTTCACCGATAAGGCCCGACAGTATTTTACCGCTGAGGAGCTGGCCAGGGGGCGCGCATACGCGCGCGGGCGATATCTGTTGTACGGCGCGCGAACGGCGTTGACTCTTGGCCTGTTTGGGCTGCTGGCCCTGAGCCCGTTGTCCGCAACGATTCGCAATGCCAGCGTCTCGGTCGCGGGCGGGCGCGTATGGCTGACCATCGGGGTTTTCGGTCTTTTGCTGGCTCTGTTGTATCATCTGGCGACCTTCCCTGTCAGTCTGTACGGCGGCTTCCTCCGGGAGCATGCATTCGGCCTCTCGCGGCAGACCTTTGGAGCCTGGGCGTGGGATTATACCAAAGGGGCGCTGATCAACGCGGTGATCCTGCTCCCGCTGCTGATGCTGCTCTACAGTTGTATCCGCTGGGATCCCGTCCGTTGGTACCTGCCGGTATGGGTGGTTGTGATTGTGGTGATGAGCCTGCTTGCCGAGCTGTCCCCGATCCTCCTCGATCCGCTGTTCCATACGTTTCGACCGGTGCAGGATCACGGATTGGTGCAACGGCTCCGTGCGTTGACCGATCGAGCCGGTGTGGCGGTGGGGCCGATTCTGGAGATAGACGCCAGCAGCAAGACGACGAAGACCAATGCCTACTTTACGGGGTTTGGACGATCGAGGCGGATCGTGTTGTACGATACGCTGATCACGACCTCCACCCCTGAGGAGGTGGAACTGATCGTCGCGCACGAGCTGGGGCATTGGAGGCGGCATCACATCTGGAAGGGGATGGCTATCAGTGCGATCTCGTCGCTGGCGGCTCTGTGGCTGATCGCCCGCCTTCTGAATGCCGCGGCCGAGTCGGGACGCTTCGGCTTTGCTCATCCGGCCGATCCTGTGTCGTTGCCGTTGCTGCTCCTGCTCTTTCTCCTGTTCACCATCCTGACGACCCCGATCCAGATGGCCATTTCGCGCGCCTTCGAACGAGAAGCCGACCTCGAATCGCTGCGTCTCAGCGAGAATCCCAAGGCCTTTATCGCCTCAGAGGTCACACTGGCCAGGTCGAATCTTTCGGATATCAACCCGCCTCGCGTGATCGTCTGGCTCTTGTATACCCACCCTCCAATCCTCGAGCGTATCGCGATGGCCGAGGCGTTTCAAATCAGACAGGGGCAGTGAGGAGGTGCCATCGATCATGGCCAGATCGTTCGGTCCTGTCATCTTTGTTCATGGTGGAGCGGGAAATGTTGCGCCCGATTTGGTTGAACTGCGGCGAGCGGGTCTCCGATCAGCCGTTGCGAACGCGTGGCAACTGCTGGCAGCCGGAGGCTGCGCGGTTGAGGCCGTCGAGCAGGCCGTCAAGACGTTGGAGGACGATCCGGCCTTCAACGCGGGCCGGGGCGCCTGTCTGAATCGGGATGGAGAGATCGAACTTGATGCCTCGATTATGGACGGTCGAAACCTGGCAGCCGGGGCGATCGGGGCCGTGAAGCGGATTGCCAATCCGGTGACGCTGGCGAGAGCCGTCATGGAGGCGGGCGGGCCGGTGCTTCTGGTGAGCGAGGGGGCTCGGCAATTCGCCGCCGCGGTTGGGATCAAGGAGTGCGGGGCCGACGCGCTGGTGACCGAGCGACAGCGCGCCCGATGGGCTTCTCTGTGGGAGGGGAACGTCGAGCGTGCCGGCACTGTCGGCGCCGTCGCCATCGACCGATCGGGACATGTGGCCGCCGCCACCTCGACGGGCGGCCTGCCGCTCAAGATGCCGGGCCGCGTGGGTGACTCCGCCCTGATCGGCTGCGGGACGTATGCCGACGATCGACTTGGGGCGGCCAGTTGTACCGGCGATGGAGAGGCGATTATCAAGCTGGCGCTTGCAAAGAGCGCGCTCGAATTCCTTCAAACGGGCGAGGATCCGATGGAGGCGGCCAGGCGCGCCGTCGGCGAGTTGACGGTCAGAACCGGCGCCCAGGTCGGCATCATCCTGCTGGATCGATACGGCCGAATCGGTGTTGCGCGAAATACTGCGCAGATGATCTGCGCCTGCATCCGGAACGATAATACCGATCCGGAACTCTTTGATTGAGCCGAATGCGCGCAGAGGATGCCGAGGGTGATCGATAAGCAGGATGGCGAGAGGCGCGCGCGATGGAGCGGGGACGGGACTCGCGTCTCCGTCGTATTTTTTTATGGATCGTTACTGCTGCTTCTCTATCTGGCCTATCTCATCATCGTTCCCTTTGCATCCCCGATTCTCTGGGCGGTTATTCTGGTCGTTGTCTTTCAGCCGGTCTATCGCCGTCTGCTGTACCGGTTCGGCGGCAAGTCCGGGCTGACCGCCCTCCTGTTGACGATTGCGGTGTTTGTCGCCGTGATGGTTCCGGCCATTGTCTGCGGATGGGTGCTGACCCAGGAAGCGGTGAGCTTCTATCAGGCGGCGGAACAGGTCTACCGGCAAGAGGGCCTGGCGGGGATTGCGTCCCATCCCGCAATAACGGCCGTCCGGGCGCTGTGGGATCGCGCGAGCCTGCCCTTCAAGAGTCTGGGCGTAGATCTGAACGCGCTGTTGCTGGGCGGCCTGAGCGCGGTCAGCAGCTTCATCGTCGATAATCTGAAGGGAATGGCCATCAACCTGTTAAGTTTTACGGTCAATTTCTTTCTCGCCGTGTTTACCTTCTTCTTCCTGCTCAGAGACGGCGAGGCGATCGTCCGCAACCTCCAGGGGTTTTTGCCGCTTGAGCGAAAGGATGCTGAGGCGCTGTTTTTGCGCCTCTACGACGCCGTGTCGGCTGTCGTGCGCGGTACCATCGTGACGGCCCTGGCGCAAGGTGTTCTGGAAGGAGTCGGATACTGGGCTTTTGGCGTCCCGTACCCGGTGTTTCTCGGGCTGGCTACCGCCCTCTTCTCGCTGCTGCCGGTTGGCGGGTCGGGATTGGTCTGGATTCCGGCGGCTCTCTATCTGTTTCTGGGGGGAGGCTGGGTTCGCGGTCTGTTATTGCTCGCCTGGTCTGTGGTCGTCGTCAGCACGGCCGACAATGTGCTGAAGCCGGCTCTCATCTCGGGCGGAACCAATCTGCCGACGCTCTTCCTGTTTTTCGGGATGCTCGGCGGTCTGCAGGTCTTCGGTATTCTCGGGTTTATCCTGGGACCCGTATTGCTTGTGACGCTCTCGACTTTTCTCGACATCTACACAGCCATGTCGTTGCCTCCGGTGGACCGGTCGCTCGGAAGCGGGGAGAGCAGGTGAGAATCGGACGACGGCTGTTCGGATAATGCCGATGCGGGTAAGGGATCTCAGAGCCTCAGCGGGCTGAAGAAAATAGAGCAGGCCTGATGCGCTCGGGCCTGCTCTATGGGAAGTGAATACTATCCTGATTAATAGCCGCGCGGCCTGCGGCTGCCGCCACCGCCACCGCCACCGCCACTTCGATATCCGCCACCGCCACCGCCACCGCCACTTCGGCGAGGGGCCTGCTCTTTTGCCTCATTGACCGTCAGCGCTCGGCCGCCGACCTGTCGTCCGTTTAATGCCTGGATAGCAGCCTGAGCGTCGCTCTGATTCTCCATTTCAACGAAGGCAAAGCCCCGCGGCCGTCCGGTATCACGATCGGTAATGATCTTTACGTCGGCGACCACACGACCACCCTCTTCGAAAAGGGCGCGGAGCGCGGACGCATCCGTGTCAAACGGGAGATTGCCCACATACACTCGTGTCCCCATGCTCTCGGAACTCCTTTCGTCGACCTGCGGCCGACTCTTTACGGGCAGTTCAATTGGAGCCGTTGCCATGGTCCCGTCGTCCGTGGCCGGCTTTATCCTCGAGGATCTCTCCGGAGGACTCAGAATTCCGACTGGTCGCGGCGAACCGCGCGAGCCGCCTGGCGGCGAAGTCTGCGCGCAGCCTCTCGAACCTTTCGGCGACGCTTCTCTCCCGGTTTCTCGTAATGCGCTCTGCGCTTCAGTTCCTTCAGGATGCCATCGCGCAAGACAAGCTTCTTGAAGAGCCGAAGAGCCGATTCGACCCCTCGACCGTCTACTTTGACTTCAAGCGGGCGATGTCGAGTCCCTTTATCGGGCCTCGACCCCCCGCTCATGTCCTCTGTGCTGTCGTCAAGAGCCATTATCCCTCTTCATCACAGCGTCGCGTTCCGCTGATATGATCAGGGTCTTAGAAACGAAAAAACCGCGAGCCCCTGGTCCTCGCGGTGCTTTGAGAAAACGTCAACGAAGCCCTCAGACCAACAAACGTTGTATTATCGACGTCCGTCGCATCATTGTCAAGGATAATCGCCTAAGCCGTATTGATCCTTCAATCATCCCTTGCGCCCGCCCTGATCCCGATGTATAAAGAGAGGCGACGAAGAACCGTATTCAGGCTATCCTGAACAACCGGGACTGGAGAACGGACAACGTATGGAGACATCTCTGATTCGGGTCGGACACAGTCCGGACCCCGATGATGCGTTCATGTTTTACGCCCTGGCCAAGGAGCGACTCGATACCGGTCGATTTCGCTTTCAGCACATCCTGGAAGCGATCGACACCCTGAACAGTTGGGCGCTGGAGGGCCGACTGGAGGTGACGGCGCTCTCGGTTCATGCCTACACCTATGTGGCCGACCGCTACATCCTGTTGCCTCATGGCGCCAGTATCGGCCGAAATTACGGGCCGATCATCGTGGCGAAGCGGGGGCTGGATCCCGCCGAGCTTCGCGGCAAGCGGATTGCCGTTCCCGGGAAGCTCACGACGGCATTCCTTGCGCTGCGGCTGTATCTCAGTGAGTTTCAGGCCGTTGAGGTTCCCTTTGACCAGGTCTTCGACGCGATCAACAACGGCGAAGCGGATGCCGCACTGGTCATCCATGAGGGCCAGCTCACCTTCGAGGCCGGCGGGTTCACCAAACTGGCGGATCTTGGCGCCTGGTGGCATGAGCAGACCGGGCTGCCGCTTCCGTTGGGAGCCAACGCCATCCGCAAGGACCTGGGCGAGCCGTGTTGTCTGGAGGTGTCGGGGTATCTTCGGGCCAGCATCGACTATGGTCTGGCTCACCGACAGCAGGCACTCCAGTACGCGATGCAGTTTGGACGCGGCATGGAGACGGCGCTGGCCGACCAATTCGTCGGCATGTATGTTAATGAGGATACCCGCGCCTGGAACCAGGAAAGCCGACAGGGTCTCGAACAGCTCCTGAATGCAGCATGGGAGCAGGGCGTGATCGCCAAGCGAATCCTTCCCGAGTTCCTTCCGAGCTAAACCTCTCTTCGTTCTCCTCGTTTCTTCGCATCCCGATTTTCCGATTCAATCTGCTCCGCAGCTTCTGACTTGCTGTGCGCCGTAGTCACACAGCCAGGCATTACTCTATCACGTCCGATACTGATACATATGCATCAATCAGATATAGCTATATTGTAATTACGCATATGTAGCACTAATATTGCATAATATGACCTATTGTATCTGAATAGAGTAATAATAGTTACTATGTAATACATTCTACCCACCGACATAAGCCTTACACATCACTCTGGCATTTGTTGTAGTAATTTTACGGCAATACATACGGAAAAAGTTACTCAATTCAGTCAACGCTGGAAGGCTCTGCCCAAGGTTCGGACGGGGCCAGACCAGCCATCCCCGCTCCTCCGGTGTGGAGGTCGGGCTACGCAGAGGGAGTAAACGCTATGAACAGCGCAAGCAGTCTGGCGACCCATGACGATCGAGTTCAGCAGGCACACGACTACATCGAAAAGCAACGCACGCGACGACAGAGCAACAAAGTGCTGCACGCCCATCCGTCCCCGCTCTTCTGGCTGGAGCGGGATGTGCCGGTGAAGGAGGCGATGATCGAGCGAAGGATGGCAAGCGCAGCCATACCCAAGCGGCTCAACGTGTACGTCGGCACGCCTTACTGCCTTCCCACCAATCCCGAACGGTGCGGCTACTGCCTGTTTCCCAGTGAAACGTATCAGGGGCAGTCTCAACTCGACAGGTATTTGCAGTACCTGGAGGTGGAGGGGCGGCGGTATCAGCATCTCTTTGAAGGCGAAGAGCCCGCCAGCATCTATTTTGGTGGAGGCACATCGAACCTCTATAAGCCGGACGATTACCATAGGCTCATGCAGATCGTGAGAGGGGTTTTCCCAACCATTCCTCCTGGTATCGAAATCACGATGGAAGGGATTCCTCAACTGTTTACCAGAGAGAAGCTCGCCGCCATGAAGGCAGCCGGGATCAACCGAATCAGCATGGGCGTGCAGCAGCTCGATGATGAGATGATCAAGTTGAGCGGACGGAAGCAGAAGGCCAGGCACGCTTTTCAGACGCTCCAGTGGTGCGAGGAACTGGGACTTCGGAGCAGCGTCGATCTGATTTTCGGGTGGCCGCAACAGACGATTGAGTTGATGCTGAAGGACCTGGACGCGATCGTCCGCACAGGCGTCCGGCATATCACGCATTACGAGTTGAATGTCGCCGGTCGCACCGATTTCGCGCGCCATCGACGGGATGAACTGCCGTCAACTGAGCAGAATCTCGAGATGTACCGCGTCGCCAAGCAGTTCCTGGAGAGCCGTGGATACCGACAGGTCACGGCCTACGACTGGGAGAAAGTCACCCCTGGACTTTCGGGCGAGTATCTGTTTGAGGAAAACATGCGGCGGGCTTTCACGCGCGACGCGGACCACGGGATTGTCGGGTACGACATGTGGGGCTGGGGGTTCGCCGGCGTGACCTATTTTCCAGGGACCCCCGAAATGCCCGGGTGGATCTATATGAACTCTACCAACGCGGGAGAGTACTTTGGCCGTCTTGACGAAAGTCGATTCCCGATCGAAAGAGGATTTCACTACACACGCAAGGATTTGGAGATTGCCACCCTCTTTCAGATGCTTCAGGGTATGGGCGTGGATGTCGCTCTCTATAATGAGCTTTTCAGAATCAACCTCCTCGATGAGTACGCCGATATCTGGCAGGTGCTCGTGGAGAAAGGGTGGGCTGAGGTTAATCACAATCAAGTGACCTTAGTGGGCGACGGTGTGTTTTATACGCCATTGATCCAGGGTTTGCTCGCGCGAGAGCGGACAGAGGAGATGAGGAAGGGGACGCCGTCGGCACCGCGCCTTCAGGACGACGTGCTGTCATTGACGCAGCCGCTGCCGCTCACATTAGCCGTTCAACAACAACCGGTGGCGCCGGAACCCGTGTCCAGCGCTGAACCGACGGCGGTATCCGAGAGTATTGGTCGTGATGCCCGGTGTATGACGCCGCAACGACACCGAACAATTGAACGCACGTGGTATCGGGAACTGACGAGCGACAGCGTTGAACTCTCCCTGCTGAGGGTGTACGGCGATGTCTGGTACGACCCTGCCGTCGTGCTCGCTCACGGGACCTTTTCAAACGCTCAGACCTGTACAAGGCTGGCTACATACCTTGCCGAAAACGGCTTTGACTGCTGGGTCCTTGAGCTCAGAGGCCACGGCCGAAGCGAGGCGGGGCCGGTTCATCCGGACTTCGAGCGGTTCGGCGAGTGTGACGTGCCGGCGGCGCTCCGCGCGGTTCGACACCATACTCAGGACAGACCGCTCTTCTGGATCGGACACAGCGGAGGCGGCCTCGTGCTGCTCATGCACCTGGCGCGACATCCTGAGGCGCTCGCGCAGGTTAAGGGGGTCGTGACGCTGGCCAGCCAGGCGACGGATGCGGGAATGACCTGGTCGGGCCGGGTAAAGATCGCTCTGAGCGCTGCCGGCAACAATCTGCTTGGATACGCGCCGGGACCATTATTCAAGTTGGGGCCGGAAAACGAATTCCGTGGCGTGATGAATCAGTGGTTTCGCTGGAATTGGAACGGCCGATGGACCGGACACGATGGGTTCGACTATCTCGAAGGTCTCGGAAGGATTCATGTTCCCGCGCTCTGCTTCGCGGGAGGAGGCGACCGGTTCATTGCCCCGTATCAAGGGTGTCGACGGCTTTACAATGCGTTAGGGGGTCAGGATAAGCAGATGGTGTTCTGCGCCAAATCCGAAGGGTACGGAGAGGATTACAGCCATGCGCGGATCATCACGAGCCGGGGAGCCCAACAGGAGATCTGGCCCATCATCTCCGAATGGCTTGTCAAGCGGGTCAATTAACGGAACGTGGTAGAGATCTAGCAGGGTGTGGATTGCACACACCCTGCTAGATCTTTTCGCGCAGTTCCAAGCCCTCTGCGACGAGCGTCAATACTTCCATGACCTGAAACGGCTTGTTCAAAACCAGATCGACCCCAGCCTCTCTGAGCTTTCCGCGATCGAGCGTGAGTCCCCACCCGGTAATGAGGGCAACAGGGGTGCGTGGGGACGTCTTCTTTATGGCCGTTGCCACATCCCAACCTGAGCATTCCGGCATGCCGAGGTCGGTCAGGACAAGATGAAAGCCTCCCTCCTGGAACAGGCGAATCCCTTCCCGACCACCCCCTGCTTGAACGACGGTGTGGCCGGCTGCCTGGAGAAGTTCAAAAAGCAGTTCACGAACCATTTCGTCATCGTCAATGACGAGGATACGTCCTGTCTTAGTGGATGGCGATGGTGTCAGTTGCGGGGCCGATTGGAGCTCGGAGGAGATCGGCAGCGTGATCGATACGGTCGTACCTTGCCCGGGCTGGCTCTTTACGGTGATCTTGCCATAATGCGCTCTGACGATTCCGTACGACACGTTTAGTCCAAGTCCGGTTCCCTTCATGCCCTTCGTGGTAAAGAAAGGATCGAATATCTTGGATTTCACGTCGTCGGTCATCCCGATCCCCGTATCGGTTACGCTGACGTAAGCCCACCCTTCGATCTCTTCAGTCTTCAAACTGAGCGTGCCGCCTTGTGGCATTGCCTCAACCGCATTGAAAATCAGATTGGTGAGGACCTCGCGCAGTTCCGAGATATTACCCATGACGGAGGAGATCTTCCCGTAGCTGGTTGTCACCTCGATCGTCGTTCCGACGAGATTAGCCTCGTCTTTCCACCTGGTCTCCGTGATGGCCAGAACGTCCTTGACCACCTGGTTGAGATCGACCGGAAAGAACTCTTCGTCTCGCCGTTGGCGCGTAAAGTGCTGCAGGCGGCGGACCATGTTGGCCCCATCCAACGCCGCTTTTTCAATCGCCTCAAGTCCTCGCTGCGCGTCCGACTCCTGGACGGCTCGACGCAGGATTTGTGCTCGCCCCAGGATCGCGCCCAGAACGTTATTAAAGTTGTGGGCGACCCCGGACGCCATTTCACCCAAGGCTCGGAGCTTTTCAGCCCGAAGGAGCTGCTGCTCTAACTGCTTTCGTTCTGTGACATCCCGCGCGATCCCATGCCAGCCGATCAGCCGGCCCATGGCATCCCGAATCGTCACCATGCCGATCTCGAACGGAACCAACACGGAGTCCTCTTTCTTCACCATATCAAGCTCGCAGAAGCCGAACGGGTCGCTGCCCGCGGTTGCCTTGGCAAAGATCTCCAGGGCCTGGCGCTGGCTCGCGGGCGTAAGGATATCCGTATGGGGGCGGCCCAACAACTCCTCCGGCGCATAGCCGAGTATCTCCGTGACTCGAGGATTCACGTACGTAAACCGACCCTCGGCGTCCAGCGCGTAGATGACGTCGCGGACATGCTCGGCCAGCAGGCGATACTTCTCCTCAGAGGCCTTGGCGGCCTGGGCATACGTTTGAGTTTCTTCGTACAGCTTGGCGTTCTCGATGGCGATCGCAGTCTGGCGAGCGATGGCATCAACCAACTGCACCTCGTCTTTGGTGAAGTGATGCTCGTTCGTCCACCAGATGACGAAGAGTCCGCCAATGATCACGTCCTTCACAAACATCGGAACAAAAAGACCTGATTTGGCCGAAAATACACGAAAGACCGAATGATCCAATCGACTATCTGTGTCGGTATTGTCGGCATAGACGGCCGCCTTTGTCGTAAACGCCTCTTCGACAAACTGAAATCCTTGTATAGGAATCTGTATCCTGCTGAGCGGCTCTAACAGGTGTTTTGGCAGGCGATATCCGGCGAACGGAACGAGATGTGTGCTATGGCTATCCAACAGATAGGCACCGGCACTGTCGGCGTCAAGGACACGAGCGACTGCCCGCGCGATACGTCGAACAGCCTCCTGCAGATCGAGAGTGGAATTGACGGAGTGACTCACGTCGAGCAGCGTCTGGGTCTCTTTAAGTCTGGCCTGCGCCTTACCGATCAGGCCGGCAGTCTCCAACGCGGCGCTTATGTGACTTGCGACAACCTGGAGGGTTAGCCGTTCGCTGTCAGAGAAGGACGCGGATCTCGCCTTCGTAAGGTTCAGTACGCCGATCGGCCGATTCTGCGCGAAGATCGCTACGCACGCGTGAGCACCGACCGAGGGCTCGAAAAGGGTCGGCTGCGGACAGTGGTCGACAACGGTATATCGGGGTGGCGGCTCGACGCCGGTCAGAAAGTCGCGGCAGGGGCAGTCCGGGTAGGCAACGGGCGTCGTTGTGGGGGTCTCATTGTCGGCGTGTCTCACGACCGCGAGGCAGACTGAGTTCTGTGGCGACATGTCAACGGCAGACCGGTTCAATTGGTTCGGCAGATCGGAGACCAGGCAGATCCAACCCAGAACAGCGCCGTCGACCGTCTTCAGAACCTCCTCTAGAATGGTACCGAGGAGTTGGTCGGGGTCGGAGGATCGCATCGCCGACGAACTGCCTATAATAGCGGAGAGACTCTTGATCATCCGTTCCATCACATCCTCACTTGCGTCGACCGGTCAGGACACCACATGGCGATGATTACGACCTTACCATAAGTCGATACGGTAGACAATAGAAAACTATTGCCTGATATTGTACATGATATAACGGTGATAAGTATGATTATAAAAGATCGTAATATCTCTGATAATGACTAAAAATATATAATAATGCATATTCAGACTATCGTGCGTGAAGCAGTATCTACAATGCGCTTGAGTGCGTTCGGGGTCAGGGGAGACGAAGGCCGAAGCAGGAAGAGGAGCAGGAGGGCTGAAAGGGCGGCCAGGGCAGCGCCGACGGTGAATGCCGGCCCCGCGCCGAAGGTCTGGTAGAGATAGCCCATCAACAGACTGCTGGGCAGGGCGGCGATCCCGACGCAGGAGTGAAAAAGGCCAAACGCAGAGGCCTGGCGGTCCTGGGGGACCATGTCGGCAATAAGCGCCCGTTCACCCCCTTCGGTCAGACCGAAGTACAGTCCGTAAAAGCCTAAGAGCACCCAGATCTGCCAAGGCTGGTCGGCGAAACCAAACCCCAGGTAGGCCAGCGCGTAGACCAGCCATCCGGCGACGATGGCGCCCCGCCGGCCTCGAAGGTCCGAGAGGATCCCGCCCGGCAGCCCCGTCGCCGCCTTCACCAGACTGAAGAACATCCAGAGCAGCGGCAGGTGGGCGACCGCGATTCCGGCCTCCTGCGCGCGCAACAGCAGGAAGGCGTCGCTGGAGTTGCCAAACGTAAACAGCGTGACGACCAGGAGAAAGCGCGTGAGCTGTCCGTCCGGGCGCCAGGTGCCCGGCGCGGCTCTGGGAGCGGCTGTGGCGGCGATCGGGGTTTCGCGCACCTTGAGGATGAGAATAAGGACCGACAGGATGCCGGGTATTGCGGCCAATAGAAAGAGCGTCCGAAGCCGATCACCCAACAGCAGCAGGAGTGCAAAGGCCAGGGCCGGGCCGCCGACCGCGCCCAGGTGGTCCATCGAGCGATGGAACCCGTAGGCTCTTCCCCGAATGGCCACGTCGGTGGAGGCGGCGATGAGCGCATCCCGCGGCGAGGTGCGGAGTCCCTTGCCCAGGCGGTCTGTGAACCGGATTACCAGGACATGCCAGGGTGTCAGGGCCAACGCCACAAGAGGACGGGCGACGGTGGACAGGGCATAGCCGGCCACCACCAGCTCCTTGCGCCGCCCAAGCCGATCCGACAGCCATCCTGACAGCAGCTTCGTCAGACTGGCTGCGCTCTCGGCGATCCCCTCCACCAGCCCCACGAAGGTCTGGCCGGCCCCCAGCACGTTGGTGAGAAACAGCGGCAGCAGCGGGTAGATCATCTCGGAGCTGACATCGGTCAGCATGCTGACCAGTCCGAGGGCCACGACGTTGCGGCTGAGGCCGAACAGGCGAGCCCTCTCCCTACCTGACGCGGTAGGTTCCGATGCGCTCATGGGCGGCGTCTCGACCCAACCAACCGGATGTCAGGCTCGTTCGCCCTTCGAGGTTTTTATACACGTTGAAGAAGTGCTCGATCTCCTTCAAAACATGAGGCTCCACACCGCCGAGATCCTCGATCCGCTGATAGCGTGGATCGCCGTGGGCCACGGCGAGGATCTTTTCATCGATCCCCTTGTCGTCGACCATGTCCAGCATCCCGACGGGGCGGGCCTCGACCAGGCACCCTGGGAAGGTGGGCTGCGAGATCAGGATCAGGATATCGAGCGGGTCCCCGTCCTGACCGAGCGTGCCGGGGATAAATCCGTAGTCGGCCGGATAGTGTACCGGCGAGTATAAGACGCGGTCCAGCTTGAAGACGCCTAGACCCACGTCGTACTCGTACTTGTTGCTCGATCCCGAGGGGATTTCCACAACAGTGTTGACGATGACCGGCGCGCGTTCTCCGATCGGCAAGTCCTTATAGTTCACCGTCGAGTCCTCCTGGATCAATCCGCAAGGTTCAGCGTCCACCGAACCCAACAGACACGGAAACGGAAGAGGTTGGCGTCATGTGACGTTACCACGATGTGCCCTGCCGCGACAACGGGATTCTCGGACAAGATGGTGGGCGGACCTGTCCATTCGGCTGCCCGCTGAGTGGAGGGGGTTACGGGCGCGCGTTCTGTAAATTACGTATGATAACTCACACTTTCTACGTAGTTATACGGTTGCCAACGGGGCGCCTCCAGTGTCATAGTAAGTACAAGAAGGGATCGAATGACTCTCTGAGTGGTGTGGCGGATTGGGGAACGTACAGGATCGGAATCTGCCAGATACGTACTATTACTTAGATATTCTGCGTACTTATGCGCTTGCGCTCAGGGTATTTTTAGTGTCATGGTTAATCTGTGGAACACTCAAATAGCATGCCAGCGCTTGATTGCAGTAATCCCCGTGACGCTATCTCAAGTCATCTCCCCCTTTGGAAAAGGGTGATTGAGGGAGATTTTCTGATCGTTCAAAGTAATAAAGAGGGAGAGGGCATGGGAGAGGTTCCACGCTGATGTGTAGTGCCCGCGAGAAGGCCGGCGCCCGATCGACCGCGCCGCAGGCGCCGCTGATGATGGCGCTGGTTCACGTGATCGAGGCGGCTGCGACGCACCTTCACCCTTCGATAGTCGAAGACATGGTTCGCCGTGCGGGGGTGGAGTTGGGCCGAGAGGCGGCTGCCGAATACCGGCAGACGCATCACATAACTGGACGGCTCGACCGCCATGCCTGCGTCCGGTGCCTTGAAGCGATAGGGAAGCAGTGTGGGTGGATGTGCCGGGTGAAGGTAGAGTCGGACGACGTGATGGCTATCGACCTGCTGGAGTGCCCGTTTAGGACGTCGGGTGAGGCTGGTCGTCATGTGTGCGAACTTGTTTTCGGGTTCTTTGGCGGGATCGTGGGGGATGAACTCGGCTACGCCAAAGCCTGTATCAGCCAATGCGATGGGATGCCGTCGCCGCATGGTCGCATCACGATCTACCTTCGACAATCCGAGGAGAGCCTGGCGGCGCCCGGCGTCGTCTATCGGCAGATAGCAGATGAGGTGGCCCTGGTTGCGGAGGGGCAACTGAACGCTGAACCAGGCCAGCGGCTGACGGCTCGCGAGGCGCAGGTCCTCCGGCTCATTGCGCAGGGTCTTTCCAATAAGAAAATCGCCACAGCGTTCCATCTATCTGTTCGGACCGTCGAGAACCATGCCGCGCGGATCCGCCAGAAACTTGGCATCGACAGCCGCACGGCGCTGGTGCGGTTTGCGCTTCGCACTCATCTGATTGATCCGTAGGCAAAAGAGGTGGTTGGGTGCGCCACGCGCCACGTCCCGCCTTACCGCTCGTCCCCCCCTCGCATTGCAGCCGTGTCAGTGCCGTGAAGCGCCGTCTGGTCCCAAGCGGTTGCGACCGAGTTGAGCCATCGTCAACGACCTATTGGAAATACGCTGTTCTGTGTACGTAGTAGTGCGTACAATATCTAAGTAGTTTTACGCTTGTAAGTAGTGCGTTTGACATGGTACAAGAAATCATGTCAGATGCAAATGAGCCACTAGCCGCCAATACTGCTCAATTCCACTCTGATCTGCTCCCATCGCGGCTTCGATGGATTCCACAAGCTGCAAGCGCGAGCGCGGTCCTGGCCGGCTGTCTGGTGCTCATCGGTTGGTGGTTTGACGTCGGCATCTTCAAGAGTCCGCTACCTGGATTTCCTGCCATGAAGGCCAATACGGCCCTCGCCTTCGTCCTGATCGGATTCTCTCTCTGGTTATCACGGGCAGTATCCACCAATGCGTTGAGTCGCCGTCTCGCTCAAGTCTGTGCATCGATCGTTGTCCTCATCGGTCTGCTCGCGCTCAGCGAATATCTGTCTGGAGAGGATCTGGGGATCGACCGATTGCTGTTGCAGGAACGTGGGATGCCAGTACCCCACGCGAATTCAGGTCGGATGGCGTTTGCGAGTGCGCTGAACTTGATTCTGCTCGGTAGCGCCCTCCTGCTTCTGGACGTGAAGACCCGCCGTGGCTATCAGCCTGCTGAGTACCTGACGGTGGCGGTTGCCGTGTCGGCCCCCTTGAGCCTCGTAGCGCATCTGTACGGCGGGGTTGCGATCCAGCATAGCTATCCTCTTGCGATTGTCGCTCCGCCTACAGCCTTCCTGCTCGTCGCGCTTGCTATCGGCGTCCTGTTCGCTCGATCGCAGCACAGGATCGTGAGCATCATGATGAGCGATACGGTTGCCGCTGCCGCGATGCGTCGGCTGCTGGTCGTTGCGATCCTTCTCCCGATTGTGGCAGGTTGGGTGAGGTTAATGGGGCAGCAGTATGGCTTCTTCGGCACGGAGTTTGGGCTGGC
>JAHFDH010000136.1 GCA_023249055.1 Candidatus Methylomirabilota bacterium | reverse complement strand
AGAATGCGGCTCAACAGGGTGGCGCTACTCACCACACCGGCTGCCCGTGCGATCCTCGCAGAATGTTCCTGGTTCATCAGAAAATCCTTGACAAGTACGCGCCGCTCCATTTTAATGAGCAACGCAGTGGGTCCCTTCGTATACTTGGCAGATACACGAGATCACATAAGGAGAAGCGGAACGATGCCGATCATCAAGTCAGCACAGAAGCATATGCGGCAAAGCCAGAAGCGGCGATTGCGCAATCGCGCGGCAAAGAGCACGTTGAAGACGCTCATCAAGAAGGTCCGGGTGGGGATTGAAGGGCACGACCGGGATGCTGCAGAGAAGGCACTCTTGCAAGCTGTGCCGACCATTGATCGAGCCGCCAGCAAAGGCTTTATTCATAAGAATGCCGCGGCCCGCTACAAGTCACGACTCGCTCGCCAGGTTCACGCCATTCCGCAACCGTCGTAGGACTCACGCTCGACAGAGGTTCCAGACTAATCCGGTCAAGATCTCGGGAGCCGCAGCTCTCCCGGTTTTGATGGCAACGTCCGCCCCTGAGAGCGACTGGAGTGCGCCCGACAGTTGTCGCCAGGAACGTGAAGCGCTCTGTTCCGCCAAGGCTGCAACGACGCGAGGCGGCAGGTGAAACTCCTGAGTCATTCTGCTGACTGGGACCGACTGCTCTTCCAGCGCTTTTGCTTGAACCAGCAGGCGGATCTGGCGGGCGAGCATTCCGATAATGGCCAGGGGCTCTTCCCCACTCTGCAGGAGGCTTGTCAGGCAACGAAGAGCGAGATCCAGGTTCCTGCCTGACACGGCATCGGTCAGTTGAAAGATCGATCTCACCCGCGTCTCACCAACCATGGCTTCGATATCGTCTGCGCGGATCTCTTCGCGCTCTCCGACGAACAGCGCAACCTTTTCGATATTGTAGATTAACTGGCGGAAATCGTCCCCCACCAAGGCCATGAGCAGTCCGATTGCGTCCGGCCGCAGCCTGACGCCCTGCTCTTTGGCCGCCGCCAAGAGCGACTCCTTCAGTGAATCCGCCTCCAGGCGATCAAAGCGGAGGAGCACGCCTTTCTTCTGTAATATCGCCGCTAAGCGAGTCCGGAGGTCAAGACGTCTCGCCGTCAGCACAAGACAGCTGGTGGGGCAGGGATCATTCAGATAGAGAAGCAGCTCGTCTTGCTGATCCCGCGAAAGCTCTTCGACACCTCGGACCAGGATCACTCGCCGCGACGCCAAAAACGGCAGCGTCCGCGCGCTCCCGAGAATCGAATGTGTCCCCGCCTCCCCGGGTTGGATCCGGTCGAGATTCAGGTCCCTCGCATCCTTCGCCAGCAATACGTCAAGGAGCTGGTTCAGTGCCTGTTCCCGACGGTATTCGTCCTCTCCGTAGAGACAATAGACCGTCGCAATCTCTCCTCTGCCGACCTGTTCGGCAACGGAGTAGCTTTTCTTACTCCAGCGTCCCATCACACCCCATCGATCAGTCGACTCACGACCTGCTCGGCAAGGTCCGTCACCGCCCGAAGCGTGGCCTCGTCCTCAGACGTTTTGGTCTCAGTGAGGCCCGTCCCGGTGAAGTAATAGGCGATACCTGTGACGCCGTCTCGGAGCAGCACCTTGTCGTCCGACCGACTTCTCAATGTGAAGGAGAACGAAATGGTTATGCGCAGGCGTGTGGCGGTATCCGCCGAACCGAAGGCAAGCGGGTCTTCGCCGAACCCTTCGATCGCCCCTTCCAAAATCGCGTCGGCGCCCTCCTCCACAACTCTGATCCGGCCATCGGTCGCAAGGCGGCGAATCAGCGCGTCTCTCAAGGTCGGCTGAATGGTAGGCCGAAAGGTTCGATTCCTGATCATCCCGATGTTGATCGTCTTAACGGAGGGTTGAAGCGCGCTGCTCTCCCCGGAACCTACTGGCCGATAACCGCACCCGGCCAGCGCGAGAAGTACCACCACGTACACGATCGTCCTCATCAGATCCCCCCCGTCACGATATTCACCAGCTTCTTCGGTATGACGACCACCTTTCGGATCGATCGCTCCTGCAGCCAGCCTCTCACCCGCTCGTCTGCAAGGGCTGCTTCGCGCATGGCGGTCTCGTCGGCGTCCGCCGCCATGACGAGCCGACTCCGAACTTTTCCGTCGATCTGAATCACGACCACAATCTCCTCAGCCGCCACGACGGCGGGATCGTAGCCCGGCCACGGCGCCTGAAAGATACTGCCGCTGCGACCGAGCCGTTCCCACAGCTCCTCACACAGATGTGGCGCAAAGGGCGACAGCAGCAGCAGAAGGGTCTCCACCGCATAGCTGTAGGCGAAGCGCCGCTCATCTACTTCGTCCTCAGCGCCTTTCAGCTCAAAACGGCCGATTTCGTTGGTCAGCTCCATGAGGGCGCTAATGGCGGTATTGAAGTGAAACTCGTCCTCGATATCCTCTGTGACTCGTTTAATGGTCTGCTGGGCCCTCCGGTACAAGGCGCGACCCACAATGAGCCTTTGAAACGGCACGGATGAAATAGGCTCCTTGAACAGCGCCTCCTGATCCTCAATAATACGGACGATCCGGCACAAAAACCGGAATGACCCCTCGACACCCTGGTCAGACCACTCCAGATCCCTCTCCGGAGGGGCGGCGAACAGGCAGAACAGTCTGGCTGTGTCAGCCCCGTACTGGGACAAAAGATCTTCCGGATCGACGACGTTCTTTTTCGATTTCGACATCTTCTCGATTCGCCCGACCTGCACCGAACGACCGCAGGCGCGACAACAGCGCTCAGCGTCTACCTCCTCGGGCAGGCGAAAACCGTGTTCCGCGCATCGGTACGTCTCCTTACATACCATGCCCTGCGTCAACAGGCGGCTGAACGGTTCGTCGACGGCAATCAGACTGAGGTCGCGGACGGCCTTCGTGAAAAAACGAGCGTACAGCAGGTGGAGCACCGCATGCTCGATCCCCCCGATATACTGATCCACCGGCATCCAGTAGTTGACGCGCGCAGGCGCGACCGGTCCATCCTCGGCGCCAGGGCTGGTAAATCGGAGAAAATACCAGGATGAATCGACAAAGGTGTCCATCGTGTCGGTCTCGCGCCTGGCGGGACCGCCGCATCGCGGGCACGGAACATCGACATACCCGGGGACCTTCTGAAGCGGGGAACCGCCCTTCATCGTGATCTGAACGTCATGAGGCAGGATGACCGGCAGATCCTGGTACGGAACCGGAACTGTCCCGCACCCTTCACAGTAGATCATCGGGATAGGGTTGCCCCAATAGCGCTGTCGCGAGATCCCCCAGTCTCGGAGCCGGTAGTGTACCGTCCGCTTCCCGATCCCCTCCCGTTCCAGAAAGTCGACAATGGCCTCGCGCGCCTGTTGGCTATCCATACCTGTAAAGAGGCTGGAGTTGACCAGCACTCCCTCGCCTTCATAGGCCTGCTGCAAGTCACGCTCATCCAGATCGGTACCGACGGGCTTCACCGCCAGACGGATCGGCAGACCATACTTCTTCGCAAACTCAAAGTCGCGCTGGTCGTTGCTCGGTACGGCCATGATGGCGCCGGTCCCGTACTCCGGTAGCACAAAGTTGCTGATCCAGACAGGGATCCGCCGACGCGTGAGCGGGTTGATGGCATAGGCGCCTGTGAACACCCCCTCCTTTGCGGTGTCGGCCGCGACCCGTTTTATTCTGTCTTCCAGCTTCATCCGCGCGATGAAGCCCCTCACTTGCTGTTCCTGCGCGGTTCCCTGCGCGAGGGCGAGCGCATGCGGATGCTCCGGGGCCAGAACCATGAAGGTAGCTCCGAAGAGCGTGTCCTGTCTGGTGGTAAAGATGGTCAGCGCCTCTTGGCGATCGACCAGCGGGAAGCGTACCTCCGCCCCGACGCTCTTGCCGATCCAGTTGCGCTGCATCACCTTGACCGGCTCAGGCCATCCGGCAAGGTTGTCCAAACCGCTCAGCAACTCTTCGGCATAGGCGGTGATCCTGAAGAACCATCCCGGCAACTCCTTCTGCACAACCGGTGTCCCGTCTCGCCAGCAGAGTCCTCCCTCCACCTGCTCATTGGCCAGGACGGTCCGACACATCTCACACCAGTTGACGGCAGTGGACTTCTTGTAGACCAATCCTTTCTCATACAGTTTCAGGAAGAGCCACTGCCCCCATCGGTAATAGCTTGGATCGCTGCAGGTGATCTCCCGCCGCCAATCGTAGGAAAACCCCATCCGCTTGAGCTGGATACGCATGTAGGCGATATTGTCGTTGGTCCACTTGGCCGGGTGGGTGCGGTGCTCGATCGCGGCGTTCTCTGCAGGCAGACCGAAGGAGTCCCATCCCATCGGGTGCAGCACGTTATACCCCCGCATTCGGAGAAACCGGGCCAGCACGTCGCCGATGGCATAGTTGCGCACGTGGCCCATATGGATCCGGCCGGACGGATAGGGGTACATCTCCAGAAGATAGAACTTGCGCCGCTCCGGCTCTTCCGTGGCCGCGAAGGCGCCGCTCTCCTCCCACGCCCGCTGCCACTTCGCTTCAATCGCCTTAAAGTCGTATCCGCGCGCCATTGGCTGCTCCTGGACTGGTTAAGCCTTGAATCGGCTGAAAAGTAACACAGGCTCTCGGATTCCGCAAGGGCGATACGCTGTCTAGGAATAGAGATTGGAATGCGTCATTGCGAGCTCAGCGAAGCAATCTCGCCTCTCACGGACGCGCAAAGACCCGGACTTCTTCTGCGAGGCGCCTCCCGAGCTTGTCCTCTGCTACGTCCAACTCATAGTCGGTCTGCAACCCGAGCCAGAACTTCGCTGAGGTCCCGAAGAAACGCGCCAGCCGAAGCGCGGTGTCAGCGGTCATCCCTCGCTTCTCGAGGACGATCTCGTTGATGCGGCGTGGTGGCACGCCAATGGCAAGAGCCAGACGGTTCTGGCTGATCCCCATCGGCTTCAGGAACTCCTCAAGCAGCACCTCTCCAGGATGCACCGGATGGAGCTTTCGCGGCATTGTTACCTCTCCCTTCTAGTGATAGTCCACGATCTCAACTTCATGGGCATCGCCATGACGCCAGATGAAGCAGATCCGCCACTGGTCATTGATGCGAATACTGTGCTGGCCAACCCGACCACCCGAGAGCTTCTCGAGGCGATTGGCTGGTGAGAGGCGTAGGTCTGCCAACGATGCGGCGTTGTTGAGCATGCGCAGCTTCCGATAGGCCGTCTGCTGAATGTCTCCAGGCAGCTTGGCGGAGCGCTGACGCGAAAGGACCCGCGCTGTCTCCTTATCCTTAATCGACTTGATCACAGGTGGATTGTATAACGGAATGCGCTAAACGGCAA
>JAHFDH010000135.1 GCA_023249055.1 Candidatus Methylomirabilota bacterium | reverse complement strand
CATGATCCCAAGGTCACTGTACAGCCATTCCGGGCGATTTTCCGCGATGAGCGACACGCGATCGCCGCGGCGCAGTCCAAGCGCGATCAACCCCAAGGCCAATTCCCGGACACGCTGGCCGTACTCGGGCCAGGAGATCTCTTGCCAGCGACCTAGGAATTTTTTCCGCAAGGCGACACGGTCCCCGTTTTTGGCCACTTGCTGGTAAAACAGAAGCGGAACAGTATCTGCGCGGAAATTGCTCATCTTGCGCTGGGTCATTCGACCATTACACTCTCCTCTACATTCTCCTCGCCCGACTACTTCGCCTCGTCGATCATCTTGATTGTCTCCCGCTCGACCTCTTCCGCGACGGGTCGCAGTTTGTCAGCGTTCGGGAAAAGGCTCAAGAGGGCCGTCGGCCGGACCATCCCGATCTTGACTTTCCCTCCTTCTTCGTACACCGAGATTCGGCACGGCAGGGCGAGGTTCACGGTCATGTCATGCTTCAGGACCTCGGTCGCTCTCTGCGGATTGCACACCTCCAGGATCTTGCAGGCGTTGGGGAAGTCGATTCCCTTCTCCTTTAGCGTCCCCTTCAGGTCATGGATGTGAAGGACGCCGAACCTGTTCCGTTTCACCGCGTCCTCCAGGTCCCTGACCGCGACATCGAACGGCTTCTTTGTCTCCACGACGTACAACATTTCACCCTCCTCCCCGCGCCGCTCTACGCCAGATCACGCTTCTTGCCCTCGAACTCCTCCTTGCCGATTTCGCCCTTAGCGTATCGCTTTTTGAGGATCTCCATGGCGGACTCCTCAGGTGGCTGCAGTGCGCCGATCCTAGTGCCGGCCCGCCAGAGCCATCGAACCAGAAGGGCCAGCCCGAGCAGGACCAGGAACCAAAATGCTGTCATCATGAACATCCAGAGTATCCCCCATCCCCAGATCCAGGGGCCCGACATCATCTCATCCCATCGCATCACCATGACCCGTGGTCCTCTATCGCGCTTTCCTCACAGCCCTCAAGCTACGTAGCCCGAACCCCAATTACAGTCATGTACTTGTTAGGGGGCCTTGCGTCGCGGCCGCGGAGGCTTCCTCGTTACCCGCTTTCCCTTATAGTGGAACATGTCCACAAGGCTCCCCGAGGCATCCGTGAGAAACGCAGTATCTTCTCTCGGATCCCACACTGAGCCCTGCGCTGGCCAGTGAACGATCAATTGTCCCGAATTATCAACGCCATCGGTTCCGCCCTTGCCAGCCACGATGACCGTATAACCCGGCCCTAGACTAACGTCCGGGAAGATGTATCTTTGTCCTTCCTCGTTCGCTAACACATAGCCTGCCAACCGTATTGTTGCATTGCCGAGACTTGTGATACGGACGTATGGGGCATATAGGTCAGGCCTAGCCGGATCAACAGGATGAACACTGGTGATTTTGAGGTCTCGTGCCCGACCACGGGCGGACCAAATACCCACCTTGCGTTGTTTCGCTTCAGTCTGGAGTCGAAGCAAGAGGGCGTTGTGCTTTTGGCTAGGTCCGACAAAGAATGCGTGTGCCAAACCCTCCTGAACCAATCTAGCATTGACCATCATTTCTCCTACCCAGGCGTATGCCAGGACCCGATCGTAAAGGTCACCTCTCTCCTGATCGAACTCGAGTCGGATTTCTTGCCCCAAAACGAGAGATTCGTTGAACCGTTTCGCTTTCAGATAGAATGGCTCAAGATATTCCGGTGCGTTAATCCCCAGATACCGAACACGTCGTCCATCCTGCAGAAGAATTGTATCCCCATCGTATACGCGCTCGACTCGGACGAGTTCGCCTGCGGCAACTGGAGCGGGGAGAGCCAGAACTCCTTCGCCTTGTTTGTTTCTTTCGAATCCGCTACTACAGGCAGCATAGGCCAGCATGCCGAAGAGAGCCTGAATTGACAACCGCAGGCACCACCAAGCCATTGGCCTCTGGCGGAGCGCACTAGTCCACGCTGAGAGGCCAATTGGCGTGGTGCTCCCCTCCGGCGAAACGATCCTAAACCGTTCTTGCGGCGGCATTTCATTTAGCCCTCGCAGAATCCATGTTCAGAGGGACCAAGGTCATAACAGCATGCGAACACGTTGTCTGGCCTGCTGTCTTGAGGTGTGGGAATTTGGCGAACGAATTGAGTTAATCTGGAAGGAGTGGGGTGAAACCTTCTGTCCACTCTCAGGCGACAGGATCTCCCTCCAACTGTTCACCTTGGCTCCGATAATCGGGAAGGAAACGCTGGTATTCTCCGGACATCAACGGCGAAGAAATTATAAAATCAGCAGACGCCCGATTGCACGCAACGGGAATGTTCCACACCACGGCGACGCGCAAGAGGGCTTTTACGTCAGGATCATGAGGCATTGGCTTGAGAGGGTCCCAGAAAAAGATCAGGAAGTCGATCTCCCCCTGTGCGATCTTCGCTCCGATCTGCTGATCACCACCCAAGGCCCCGCTCTGGAGTTTGATAATCTTGAGATCAAGCTCTTCCTCCAGCAGCTTGCCCGTTGTTCCTGTCGCATACAGCTCATGCTGAGCCAGGAGATCTCGATTAAAGCCTGCCCATTCCAGCAGATCTCGCTTCTTATTGTCGTGCGCGATGAGCGCAATCTTCTTCATTTGCCTCGTCGCAACCTCTTGGTACTCCATTCAGCTTCTCCCCTCTTTTCGAACGACCCCCTACTCTGTCATTGCGAGCGCCTGAGGGCGCGAAGCAATCTCGCTTTTGTAGGGGCGCTGCTTGCTGCGCCCTCCTTGGGGAGGGCAGCCCCCGCCCCTACGGCTCGATCTTGGTGCCTAGGACGTCGAGGAACTTGCGTATCCACTCAGGATGCCCAGGCCATGCTGCCGCTGTGACGAGGTTCCCGTCCACATACGCATTAGAGTAGGTGTCGTTGACCTCCCCCCACTTGGCGCCTGCCTTGATCAACTCCGGCTTGACGGCCGGATACGCCGTGCAACGCTTTCCTTTGAGGGCATCAGCCGCAGCCAGCACTTGTAGCCCATGACAGATCGAGGCGATCGGTTTCTTGGCTTCCGCAAAATGCCGGACGATCTCCAACACTTTATCGTTCAGACGAAGATATTCCGGTGCACGCCCCCCAGGAATCACCAGCGCGTCGTAGTCCTTCGCCTTGATGGTGTCAAAGGCGGCGTTGATGGCAAAGTTGTGACCCCGCTTCTCGCTATAGGTCTGGTCACCCTCGAAGTCATGCACGGCTGTCCGCACACTTTCGCCGGCCTTCTTGCCGGGACAGACCGCATGTACCGTGTGGCCGACCATCGTCAACATCTGGAAGGGCACCATAGCCTCATAGTCCTCAACGAAATCCCCCACGATCATCAAAATCTTTTTCGTCGCCATTGTTCTACTCCTTTCCCTTGCTGCGTTGTCCTCACGGGTTCTTAGCACAACATTTCGTTCAAGCCGGACGAGAACTCTATGCGAGATCCGTCATTGAGAACGGGAGCCAGAGGCTAGCACGAACTTCCACACCATCCAGGCGATGGCTGCGATGCCGCAGAGCAAGATTAGCACGAAGAGGGCAAAGACCGCCATCTGAGGTTGGACGGCAAGCTTGGAGGAATCGAACTCCGACGCAAGATACGCCGCACGAAGGCGATGGCGGATGACGGCCATCAAGGCAACCGTGCCGAGAATCGTGACTGTACCGAGGGAGAGCCAACGCTGAATCGTCAATAGGGAGATAATCGCCAAGGCGAGGGCCACGATCAGCAATTGCGTCTCGACCGGTCCCCCGCCGAGGAAAAGGCCCCGAATGCGGGCCGGGAGCGAGGCGAGAAACCAGAGGCCGACCCCAAACTGAAGCCAGGTGGCGGTGACAAACCAGCGCAGCCCGTATTGCCTGACCCATGCTCCGAAGGTGCTGTCGGCCCTCGCCTTAGCCGCTCCGAGCAAGGCAACGCCCAGACCAGAAAGGGCAAGAGAAGCCACAAACATATGCAGGAACCTAGGAAAGATCGTTGGCTCAGCCAGATCCAATCGTAGGCCAGACCGCCCTCCCCTGTAGAGCGCCTCCCATCGAGCCGGATTTAGCATCAGCACCATGTTGCTCGTAAAGAGGAGGCCGATGATGGCGAAAAGGGCCGTGCTGACCAACGTGACCCATACGGCCCGCCGCCCGAGCCGCTCGAACTGGAACGAGTGCCAATAGTAGCCGTAATAGCCGAGCAGCATCATCCCGATAATAGACAGCCAGGGCCAGGCCATCAGGATCGAAGAGCTAAAGAAGAGCGGGCCGTAGACCACCTGCAGGAAGAGGAGCGGCGCGATCCCTAGGGTGATAGTGAACGCCACAAGCACAGGGAGAAGACGTGCCGTTGCGTGGGCCAGCCTCCGATGCCGGTCATCGCGGCGACCGACGAATTCCGAGATGACCGTCAGCGTGCCGCCCCCCATCATCAGGCTCATGGGCAACAGGTGGAGGAACAGGGTGAGTACCAGGAGCGCCTCCAACAGCCAGGCTGGCGCCGGCAGAGGGATAGGATCGGGGTATGGGATGAGTGGACTCATTAATCGGCCGCCCGTGCACCACCCATCGCCACGGCGATCGGCGGCACCGTCCGCTGAGCCAACGGCTCGGTGATTGGTGTGATCTTGGGGTTCAGGTTGGCCAACCAGGCCGCCAAGGCCCGACGTTCCGCTTCGGTTCCCATGAACGGCGGCATGAACCCTTTCAGCTCGCTCAGGTGCTGCAGTTGGAAGTCGATGAACTCCTTTCTCCATCCTTTGACAGCGAATCGCATACCGTTAAACCCATCGATCGTGTGGCAACTGGCACACTGGATCTCATACAGGTTCCGACCAACCTCCTGGCGATTGTCTTCCCGCACCTCGCTCGTGGTCACCCACTTGGCCGCCGCCAAGGCGCCCTCCCGTTGAATGGCCTCCTGCTCTCGCTTCGTGATGCCGTTACTGTACATGTACCCGTAGATGACGTACGGCTTGCGCACCGCTTCCCGCACCCACTCCGTTACCCCGGTAACCGAGAGGCCGATCAGCGCGAGCATGAAGGCAAACGGGAGGTTGAAGTGTTGCGGCCGCTGAAAGGGCCCGAAGAACGCGAAGATGAACAGGATGGCCGACAGCGCGATCGACAGGCCGGCGAAGATCATGACCGCTGGCGAGCCGCCCATCGAGATCTCCCTCGCCAGCGGCGGGATCTGGGAGATGTACCAGGCCCCGCCCAAAGGCAGCACCAGTGAGGCTGGCAGGAGCCAGCTCGCAGCGAACCGAACCATTTTGGTTCTGAGTCTCCGATCTGGGATCGCTGCAGCGGTAAGCAAGCCATAAAGGCCGGCGAGGGCGACGCACACCGTCGTCCGGATGATGAGGGAGGGGATCGCCGTCGGGTTAAAGAAGGC
>JAHFDH010000134.1 GCA_023249055.1 Candidatus Methylomirabilota bacterium | reverse complement strand
CTACTACTGGGGGATGCCAGTAGAGGACAACGGGTTCATGTTGCTCAAAACGCCGAGGCGACAGGTGGCATTGTTGCACGCCAGTTGGACGGAGTGGAAGAACCTCTTTTCGCTCGAGGTCTTCGGGCGGCAGGGAAAGCTGGAGATTACCGGCTTGGGCGGCAGTTACGGCACGGAGCGTCTGGCGTATTACCGCATGCGGCCTGAGATGGGACCGCCAGAGACTACCATCTGGGAATATCCGATGCCTGACAGGTCCTGGGAGATCGAATTTGCTGAGTTTATCGAGGACATCCGGCTTGGGCGCCAGCCAGCAGCCACTCTGGCTGATGCTCAGGCCGCGTTGCAGGTCGTCGAACGCGTCTACAAGCTTTCAGGCATATGATTATTACACGGAGTCCGTTGCGTATTTCGTTGGGTGGGGGTGGGACAGACCTGCCATCCTATTACCGCGACCACAGCGGGTTTGTGATAGCAGCCGCCATTGACAAGTATGTGTATATCACGCTCCATCACACGTTCGTCCAAGAGCTGATCATCAAGTACTCGAAGATGGAGCGGGTCAAGTCCGTGGATGAGGTGCAGCATCCGCTCATTCGTGAGGCGCTGCGATTGACGGAGGTAGGGGCGCCGTACCTGGAAATCACCAGCATGGCCGATATCCCAGCCGGAACGGGTCTTGGCTCCTCTGGTAGCTTCACGACCGCTCTGTTAAAGGCGCTTCACACGCTGAAAAAGAACCTGATTCATCCGCAGGAACTCGCTGAGCAGGCCTGCCGGATCGAAATCGACATTCTCAAGGAGCCGGTCGGTAAACAGGACCAGTATATATCTGCGTATGGAGGGATCACCTGTTTCCGATTCTTACCCAACGATCAGGTGGAGGCCTGGCCTTTACAGATCGACACAGCCACATTGTACAATCTTGAGGACAACTTGCTGTTGTTCTTCACCGGTTACTCCCGGACCGCCTCGGACATTTTGAGAGACCAGGACGTGAAGAGCAGACAGGCCGATAGCGAAATGATCGCCAACCTCCATTTCGTGAAGGAGCTTGCTCGGCGGAGCAAAGAGGCCTTGCAAGCAGGCGACCTGGTATCCTATGCAGAAGTAATGAACGTGCATTGGGAGCACAAGAAGCGGCGGTCGGCCAACATGAGTAATGACCGTATCGATCAGTGGTATACGCTGGCCCGTGACAACGGCGCCTTGGGAGGCAAGGTGATCGGGGCGGGTGGGGGCGGTTTTTTGCTCTTTTACGCCGAGGACAAGGTGCGTCTTCGAAAGGCAATGCAAGAGGCCGGTTTGCCGGAAGTGAGGTTCCGGTTCGATTTTGAGGGCACGAAGGTCATCGCACCATCATGAGTAGCAGGATGTTTCCCTTGGCCATTCTCGCGGGGGGTCTCGCGGCGCGACTTCAGCCATTGACGAAGACCGCGCCCAAAGCGCTCATGGATGTGAATGGTGAGCCGTTCATCGCTCACCAGCTCCGCTTGTTGCATGCCAGCGGTATTGAGCAGGTGGTCGTCTGCGCCGGGTACCTGGGGGAGATGATTCAGGACTACGTTCGCGATGGGGCGCGATTTGGGCTCCAGGTTGAATTCTCGTTTGACGGACCTCGACTCCTCGGAACAGCCGGCGCCATCAAGAAGGCCTTGCCGTTGTTGGGAGAGGCATTCTTTGTGCTGTATGGAGATGCCTACCTGCCCTGCGATTATCGCGCGGTTCAAGCCGAATTCGAGAGGAGGGGCACGTTGGCCTTGATGACGATCTTTCGAAACGACAATCGTTGGGACCCCAGTAATGTTGAGTTTGTCAACGAGCAAATCTTTGCGTATGATAAGCGGAGCCAAACAGCCCGGATGCACCATATTGATTATGGGCTAGGCGTGTTCGATCAGGCGGCTTTTGCGATTGTTCCAGGCGACCAACCCTATGATCTGGCGACGGTGTACCAATATCTGCTACGGCAGGGTGAACTGGCAGCTTATGAAGTCCGTCAGCGCTTTTACGAGATCGGCTCGTATGAGGGTCTTGAGGAGCTCCGCTGCTACCTTTCGGCAGAATGCGACCAGCCTGGAAAAAGCATGAGATGACTTTCACGCGCCAGTATCTCTCGGAGGCCGGTCAGATCGTTCAGCAACTTGATGCTGATGCCATCGATCGGATTGTTGCTCTCCTGGCCGAGACCCGCGAACGAGGGGGACGGCTGTTCATCCTGGGCGTAGGAGGGAGCGCAGCGAATGCCTCGCATGCGGTCGGCGATTTTCGGAAGATCGTCGGTCTCGAAGCCTATGCGCCGACGGATAACGTGTCCGAGTTGACTGCTCGGACAAACGACGAGGGGTGGGGGAGTGTGTTCGAAGGATGGCTTCGCGTCAGTCAACTGCGGGCGGCCGATTTGATCCTCGTTTTCTCAGTCGGAGGTGGCAACGTAGAGAAAAACGTCAGCGCGAACCTGGCCGCTGCATTAGAGTATGCGAAGGGCGTGGGGGCGCGGGTCATTGGGGTGGTCGGGCGAGATGGGGGTTACACTGCGCGAGTCGCGGATGCTTGCGTGATTGTACCGACAGTCAACCCCGCACACGTGACCCCGCATACGGAAGCCTTCCAGGCAGTGATCTGGCACCTGCTGGTCTCCCATCCCCGGCTCAAGGCTGCGGAGACGAAGTGGGAATCCGTTCGATGAAGGGAATCTCGCGCCGCGCTGTCTTCCTGGACCGCGACGGCGTCCTGAATCGTGCGATTGTGAGGAACGGCAGGCCGTATCCGCCTGCCACGCCCAGCGATGTAGAGATCATGCCAGATGCACCTGAGGCGCTAGAGGCTCTTGAGGCTGCGGGTTTTCTCTTGATTGGGGTCACAAATCAACCGGACGTTGCACGAGGGACGCAGCGCCGAGCCGTGGTGGAAGCGATCAACGCTGCGCTTCTTGCCGCGTTGCCCCTGCTCGAGATTCTGGTCTGCTACCATGACGATCGTGACGGGTGCGGCTGCCGCAAGCCCTTGCCAGGTCTCTTGCTCCAAGCCGCTGCCAAACACGCCATTGATCTGCCGTCCAGTTTCCTGATTGGTGATAGATGGAAGGATATCGAAACCGGCCATCGGGCCGGTTGCGCGACCGTGTTGATAGATCACGGGTATGCGGAAAAGGGACCTGGCAGCTCGCCAGACGCTACAGTGCGCTCGCTCTCCGAGGCGGTCAGGTGGATTCTACGTCAACCCGCTCGAGTGGGGGCAGAAACGTGAAATCCTTATCGGAACTGAAGGTGAAAATATTTGCTGATGGTGCGGACGTCGCGGGTATGGTGGAAATGTACCGCAACCCACTGATAAAGGGATTCACGACGAATCCAACGCTGATGCGCAAGGCGGGTGTGGCAGACTATGAAGCATTCGCGCTGGAAATCCTTGACGTGATACCTGATCGTCCCATCTCGTTCGAGGTCTTCTCGGATGAATTCGCGGAGATGGAACGCCAGGCGTGGAAGATCGCGAAATGGGGAGAGAACGTCTATGTCAAGATCCCTGTCACAAACGCCCGCGGAGAGTCGTCGGCCGCGCTGATCCGCAATCTTGCCCAGGCGGGCCTGAAACTGAATGTGACAGCGGTACTGGCCCTGGATCAAGTGCGCAATGTGAGTGCTGCGCTGGCGGGCGGGCCTCCCGCTTTTGTGTCGGTGTTTGCGGGACGTGTCGCGGATACTGGACGAGATCCGGTGCCCCACATGGCGGCGGCTGTGGAGCTAGTTCGAATGTATCCAAACATTGAATTGATCTGGGGCAGCCCCCGTGAGCTGCTCAACATCTTTCACGCAGATGCGATGGGCTGCCACATCATCACGGTGACGAATGACATCCTGAAGAAGCTGAGTCTAGTGCGTAAGGATCTGCACGAGTTTTCACTCGACACCGTCAAGATGTTTCACGAAGACGCCGAAAAGGCTGGCTATAACCTGTAGGGATCCGGCCCACCCATGCTAACTTAAGCACGCAACGAACCGTGTAAGCTGCCCTAAAGCATCCCCTGCATCACCCTGCTCGCCTGACCTCGGAGAACGTACAGAACAACCCTGAATCGCCAAATTAACCGGTTATCCTCGGCCGCTCTATCGGCCGCCTACGAGGCTTTCCAATGCTGGCGGCGTTTTCCGCTGTTGCCAGCATCTCAATGGGCTTTAGCGTCAGCATTCTTCCCATGGCCCCAGGCCTTGATGAGTCAATCCCATCCTTACTTGAAAGGTCAATACTATGTCGGGAAATGGCGTGTGGCAGGAAAGAGGGGGCAAGCAGGTGAGGTCTGCTGGCGTACCTTCTGAGACCTGGGGCTTATCGCTCCCTGAAGAACGTGCTGACGGCTTCTATGACGTGCGTCTGCATGGCCGCCGTGAGTTCGGGATAGATCGGCAACGCCAGGGCCTCCCGGGAGGCCCGCTCGGCCTCCGGGAAGTCTCCTTCGTGGTGCCCGAGGAAGGCGAGACACTGCTGGAGGTGGAGAGGCTTGGGGTAGTAGATCGCGGTCCCGACCCCTCGTGAATCGAGGAAACGGGCCAGGGCGTCCCGCCGGCGCGTCCGGAGCACATATTGGTTGAAGACGTGCCGTCCCGCCTTGGGGATCTCGGGCAGGATCAGCAGGTCGGGGCCTTCCAGCTCGAGGGCTCGAAATGCCTCGTTGTAGTGCCGGGCCCGCTCCTGCCGCGCCTCGATCCACTCTTCAAGGTGCCTGAGTTTGACCAGGAGGACCGCAGCCTGGAGCTCGTCAAGGCGGAAGTTCCCGCCTACGCGGGGGTGCTCGTAGTGACCTTCGCTGCCATGTTGTCTGAGGCTGCGAAGGAGATCTGTTAACTTGGGGTCGTTCGTCAAAACCATCCCACCATCCCCGAACGCGCCCAAGTTTTTCGTCGGGTAGAAGGAGAGACAGCCAAGGGTCCCGATGCCTCCTGCCCGCTGACCATCGTCTGTCTCGGCACCGATGGCCTGAGCCGCGTCCTCGATAATAGCCAAGTGATGTCGGGCTGCCAGCGAGAGGAGCGGTTCCATCTCAGTGCACCGACCGAACAGGTGGACGGGAAGGAGAACTTTGGTCTTCGGCGTCACCCGGTCCTCCACTTGGGATGGCTCCAGGTTAAGGCTGACGGGGTCGATATCGACAAAGACCGGCCTTGCACCAACACGGACAATGGAGCCGGAGGTAGCAAAGAAGGTATACGGGGTGGTGATCACCTCGTCGCCGGGGCCGATCCTGAGAGCCATCAGGGCGCTCAGAAGGGCATCGGTCCCGGACGAGACTCCCACAGCGTAGCGGGTTCCACAGTAACGGGCGATTTCCTGTTCGAGGGCGGTGACTCGCTGGCCGAGGTTGAAGTGTTGGCTCTCGCACACGGCGTCCAGCGCAGCACGCACGTCGTC
>JAHFDH010000133.1 GCA_023249055.1 Candidatus Methylomirabilota bacterium | reverse complement strand
GGGGGCCGCCCGTGGAAGGAGGAGTGACCGTTGGTAATGCTTGAACCGGCTGGACCTGCCAGCCCAGCACCGCAACGATTCCCATCACCAGTCCGACTCCAGCTTTCGCGCGATCGATCAAATCCATGTTGCTCCTCCTGGTTCGAGTGTCCCGATTCGCCGTCCGGATGGGAGTGGTCTGGCCCAGAGCAAAACCTGCGGCTCCACGTGCTTTATGATCCCCTTCTTGTGAATGAGCAACTGCTTCGGTGTTCAAGGATTCATTCTGATGGCATCGGGCTTCGAGGGTCAAGCGAAATCAACCCATTTTTTGCTTGACACGCTGCTGAGCCCAATTATATTAACTTCCCAATGGTTTCCTGCTCTGCCGCAGGGTGCGAGGGCGCAACCGTGGCGTCTGCACGGGAACCTCGCAGTCGAAGCAGGCGAGCGTGAATACTTCGTGGTGTTAGTCGAACTGCGAAGCTGTGCAGAACTTCAGGGAAGGGCGCCTAATCTATCACTATAACAGTCACAATAGGTAGCGATGATGAAAATTGTGTCATGGTACAAAAGCGACAAGGTCGTGTATGAATCGCCAAAAGAGTCGGTTCGTGATGCCGTGATCGAAGCGGTCAGGAAGGAATCCGCCCTGATGAATGCGGACCTCAGGAACGCCTATCTTCGGGAGGCTGATCTTGCGGGTGCTATCCTTGGGGGTGCCGACCTTCGGGATGCCGATCTGCAGGACGCCAACCTCCAGGGCGCCAACCTCAGAGACGCGAACCTGGCCGGTGCCAATCTCAGGCGCGCCAACCTCCGGGATGCCAATGTCGCGGGCACCAACTTCTCGGGCGCACAGCTCGATGACGCCGACCTCTTTCACGTCAAGTTTTGGGGACGGGGCGGTTCAACAAAGATTAAGAAAGCCCAGGTCGAGTCTTTCCTGAAAGCGTTAGGAATCGTTGTCGAAGAGTAGCTGTCGCCTTCGAGCGGTCGCGGCTTAGATCTTGCTTTGGGCGGGCTGCCACTGGCAGGTGCCGTCCGGCAGCGGGATCGCGGTAAAATCCCCGAAGAGGTTGGGAGCTTCCTTCGCCATCATCTCGGCCACCTTCCCGAAGACGTGTCGAATTTCTATCTCCGCTCCCGGCGTCGTCCGCGCCTCAATTACCCATCGGAGTGTCCGGGCGTTGGCCGTCCAGATCAAAGTAGTCGCTACTCCGTCCGGGGCGATCCGCCGCATGGCGGAGGTGAGAACCTTTTTCTCGTGAAACGGCCGCCCTTCGATCTGTAAGGCTTCCGCCAGTCGCTGTTGCGCCCTCTCGCCGTAGATCACCGCCTCTTCGAAGATCGCGCGGGCCTCCGGATTCTCGCGGATCTCGGGCGGCAGCCACATGGGGATGTCGGTCAGACGCACGAAGCGTAAGCTTTCCTGGCTGATGGCGGTTCCGGCCCGGTGACGCACCAGCTCGTGGGTGAAGACCCGGCTGACATGGAAGAATGCGAAAGTCCAGTTGGCATGTTCCAGGACGCTGCCATGCTTCACCTGCAGGATATTCTGCAGGTAGGCTTGGCTGCCGTCCCGGACCTTGGTGACATTGGGGTTGAGGCCGGGCTCGAAGGAGCGATAGCAGGCGCGCCCCGCCACTTCGATCAGTTGCTCGGCCGCTGAGGGAGCATCGGTCGTCCACCCGGGGGCACCGACGGCCTGCAGATAGGCGGCAAGCCCTTCGGCGTCGATTGTCGGTCTGGCTAAGAGAAAGACCTGCGGCTCCACCTGCTTCATGCCGACCCCCTTTATCAGTATATGGAAGCGTCCGCTGCGTGGACGGGCAGTCTGTCACTTCTGCCTGTTGGCTGATTGCTGACAGCTTACGAAACCACCCAGGTCTCGCCTGCGTGCAAGAGCTTCTCGATGGTGCCTTTGCCGCGCTCCTGGATGACCGTGCGGCATTGTTCGGCCATCAACTCTTCATAGGTCGGCTCGCGGACCGCGCGCAGCACTCCGATCGGCTCCGGGAACTCCGGGCTCGCGAGCCGCGACAGCATGAAGTGGTAGCCTTCGTCGCGTCGCGTCTCGTCATGGACCAGGAGCCCTGAGGTATTGCCGTTGATCTCGACAACCTCCGGGGACATATCGGGGCGCATCCGGATCCCCTTCTTCCGCTCTTTCCCGAACACCAGTGGCTTGCCATGTTCCAGGACCAGCAGCCGGTCGCTCCGTACATCCTTATCGGTGACCGATTCCCAGGTCCCGTCGTTGAATACGTTACAATTCTGGTACAACTCGACGAAGGCCGTACCTTTGTGCTCGGCCGCGCGCCGCAGCACGTACTGCAGATGTGGACTGTCGATATCGATCGACCGCGCGACGAACGTCGCCGCCGACCCGATTGCCACCGAAAGCGGATTAAAGGGACGATCAAGCGCTCCAAACGGCGTCGATTTGGTCTTCATCCCCTGCTCGCTGGTTGGCGAGGTCTGACCCTTGGTCAGGCCGTAAATGCGGTTGTTGAAGAGCAGGATCTTCAGATCGATGTTACGCCGCATCGTATGAATCAGGTGATTGCCGCCGATCGACAGACCGTCGCCGTCACCGGTGACCACCCAGACCATCAGATCTGGACGTGTGATCTTGATGCCGGTCGCCACCGCGGGCGCCCGACCATGGATCGAGTGGAACCCATAGGTGTTCATGTAGTACGGGAACCGTGAGGAGCAACCGATCCCGGAGACGAAGACCATCTTCTCGCGCGGGACACCTAACTCCGGCATCACCCGCTGTATGCTGGCCAGGATGGCGTAGTCGCCGCAGCCGGGACACCAGCGGACGTCCTGGTCCGAGATGAAATCCTTGCGTGTCAGTTTGGGAGCCTGTACGATGTTGCACTGGGACATCGTCACACCATTTCCGCGTGCGCACAGAGCTCAGCCTGTTCGCGCGCACCCAAAAGTTCTTCCGCCTTGACGACGAGCTCGGAGACCTTGAATGGCCTGCCCTGGACCTTGTGGAATCCCACCGCGTCAACCAGGAACTGCGCCCGCAGCATCATCAGCAACTGTCCAAGGTTCATCTCCGCGACCAGTACGCGTTGAAAGTTTGCCAGCACACGGCCGACGTTGGCCGGCATCGGGTTCAGGTAGCGGAGATGGAGCGCCGACACACGGTGGCCGCGCCGGCGAAGGCTCTTGACCGCCTGGGTGATCGCCCCGTAGGTTGAGCCCCATCCGACAATGAGCAGATCGCCGGAGGAATCGCCGTAGACTGTTGCGTCCGGAACCTCGTGGACGACGCGCGCGATCTTCTCGGCCCGCAGCCGAACCATCTTCTCGTGATTCTGCGGATCGTACGAGACATTCCCGATGACATCCTCTTTCTCAAGACCGCCGATGCGGTGCTCCATGCCCGGTGTTCCTGGGACGACCCACGGACGCGCCAGCGTGTCGGGGTTGCGCAAATAGGGGTGGAATCCCTCAGGATCGGTCCTGAACGCAACCGGGATCTTCTGTAGCGATGCGGCGTCCGGAAGCTTCCAGGGTTCGGCGCCGTTGGCCAGGAAGCCGTCCGACAGGTAGATCACCGTACACATGTGGCGGATGGCGATTCGCGCTGCTTCAATGGCCATCCAGAAGCAGTCGCCCGGTGTCGCCGGGGCGATCACGACTACGGGGCACTCGCCGTTTCGCCCGAAGACCGCCTGGAAAAGATCGGCCTGTTCGGTTTTCGTCGGCAGGCCGGTGGACGGTCCACCGCGCTGAACGTTCACGATGACCAGCGGCAGCTCGGCCATGACCGCCAGGCCGATCGCTTCGGTCTTGAGCGCCATACCCGGACCGGAGGTCGTGGTCACCCCGAGCGCGCCCGCGTACGCTGCCCCGATCGTGGCGGTGATCGCTGCGATCTCGTCCTCAGCCTGAAATGTGATCACATCGTAGTTCGGATACATCGCCAGGTTGTGCAGGATGTCGGAGGCTGGCGTGATCGGGTAGCTTCCGCAAAAGAGCGGCAACGACGCGAGTTGTGCCGCGGTGACGAGACCGATGGCGGTGGCTTCGTTGCCGGTAATATGGCGATAGGTGCCAGGCGCGATGACGGCAGGGGGCACGACGTAGCGGGATGGAAACAGCTCGGCGGTCTCGCCGTAATAGTAACCGGCCCGAAACGCCTTAATATTGGCGTCGGCCAGTTTCGGGTTCTTCTGGAACTTGGCCCGGATGCTCTTTTCCTCGCGCTCCACCGGGTGGTTGTACAGCCAGAACATGAGGCCGAGGGCGTAAAAGTTTTTGCAGCGCCCGACCTCTTTGGCCGTCAGCCCCATCCCTTCCAGGGCGAGCGCGACCTGCTTGGCGATGTCGATTGCGAACACCTGGTAGCCGGAAAGGCTGCCATCCTCAAGCGGGTTGGCTTTATATCCCGCCTTCTCAAGGTTGGACTGAGTAAACGAACCGACATTGGCGATAATGATCCCGCCGTGCGGCAGGTCCGGCAGGTTGATTCGCAGTGCGGCCGGATTCATGACGACCAGGACATCGGGCTGATCGCCTGGGGTATACACCTCCTGGCTCGAGAAGTGAACCTGGTAGGCTGATACGCCTGCCAGGGTTCCCGCCGGCGCCCGAATCTCAGCCGGGTAATCCGGGAACGTCGCCAGGTCGCTCCCTTCCAGCGCGACGCTCTTGGTAAATTCCGTTCCGGTCAGTTGCATCCCGTCGCCTGAATCGCCGGCAAAGCGGACCACGACCGTCTCCAGCTCGCTCATCGGTCGGGGCCGGACTTCAGGCGCAGACTGCGTGCTCTCGATGTCGCTCATCTAGGTCCTTTCATTGTGGAGAGGATCTCACCGTTCGCTAGCCGCCGTGGAGTCCTCGCGCCGCGAGGCCGGGCTCCGGCGGCACATTGAGTACTGCGGCGGGGAACAGAGAGACGATGAACCGGACGACGTCCCGTATCGACACGACGCCCACCGGCCGGCCTTGTCGGTCGAGCACCGGGATATGACGGTAGCCGCCGATGTGCATCTTGTTCAGGGCATAGGCGATGCCGTCATCCATCCCCACGGTCTCAGGATTCGGTGTCATAATCTGTCCGACAGGGCTGTCCAGGTCGAGTTGTCCCACCACCTTCTTCAGGATGTCTCGCTCCGTGAGGATACCGATAAGCCGGTCGCCCTCCGTCACCAGCACGCAGCCGACGTGAGCGTCATTCATCGCCGTGGTCGCGACCCGTACGGTAGTGTCGGGTCGGATACAAATCGGCTCACGAAACCCCAATCCTCGAATCGGCTCTGTTAGGATTGCGCAGGAATACTTCTCGACGTCCTCGTCTGCTCCGACGTCCCCGTACGCCTCCTCGAATTCGCTTGCCGCAATACCCATGCTCAGCCTCCCGATCCTGACACCCGTGTGCTCTCAGACGCCACACCTTCCCCCTTTTTACCTCGTTTCCTCACCGTGACCTCTTATCATTATTAACGATAGCGTCGGTTTCACGCGAAGTCAAGGTGAAAGCCGGGAAGATGAGCGCAAGCGAGGCCGTAGAATGGATGGCTTTGCAGT
>JAHFDH010000024.1:12201-19325 GCA_023249055.1 Candidatus Methylomirabilota bacterium | reverse complement strand
CTTGCGTATTAAAATCTCAGGATTGCCCAGATAGCAGGCGTCCATGGGGTCGAGGTTGGAGCCCGATATCGGACAGCAAAAAGGACTTGACAGGTGTTTCAAAGGCGACATATGCTACTCTTCTCTTAGAACAGGGTTTCCAATGCGCGATTTTCCCAGTGCAACAACGACCTCACACGTTAACCTGTTACCTCAGTGGCATCAAAGGAGGTGAGAGCCGGCGTCAACAGCAAGCAGGAGAAAGGCGATCTAGAGTAATACAGTCTACGTCATATCAAATGATCAGAGTGTAAGGAGGAACAATCGTATGGCACAGTACAGGACTGAAGCCGCACCCGCTAAGCGTGCTGAGTCGGCGGAGCAGATGTTTGGCTGGGGCACCTTCTTTAAATGCCAGATCGCTATCAGCATCTTTTACATCATGATTCGGATCTACCAGCAGTACTTCTCGTGGTCGAAAGGCCTCGACTTCTTCTCTGAGGATTTCCGGATCTACTGGTGGAACATGCTGATCGGTGAGTTGATCATCGAGGCGTCAGTGCTGACGTTCACCTTGGGCTACATCTGGAAGACTCGTGACCGAAATCTCGATAAGATCACGCCGGAAGAGGAACTGAGGCGGTTCTGGGGTCTCGGGCAGTGGATTGTCACGTTCGCGTGGGCCGTGTATTGGGGTGCCAGCTTCTTTACCGAGCAGGATGGGACGTGGCACCAGACGGTTATCCGCGATACCGACTTTACGCCGAGCCACATCATCGAGTTCTATCTCAGCTACCCGATCTATATCATCATTGGGATTAATGCCTACATGTGGGCCAGGACGCGCATCCCCCTGTTTGCGGCCGGGCACTCCCTGCCGTTTATGCTGACGGTCGGCGGCCCTGCCATGATCTTTGTGAACGTGGCGCTGAATGAGTGGGGCCACACCTTCTGGATCATGGAGGAGCTGTTTGTCGCGCCGCTGCATTGGGGCTTTGTGACGCTCGGTTGGTGTCTGTTTGGGGTGTATGGAGTAGCGGCGGCCATGTGCCCGCGGATCCATGAGCTGATCAAGATCACCAGCGACGGCAAGGCGGCTCAGTGGGCTCCAAATGCTGGCAAGCTCCCGCTCCCGGTGAGTCCTAATTGGTAATCATGATCGAAGTCCACTTAGCCAAATAGTGGAGGGGGGTGGAGGTCCGCCCCCCTCCCTAAGCCCGTGGCAGTCGCCGCAGGTCTCGGCCAGATGGGGATTCGAGGACGGAAAGGCCAAGAAGGGACGAAGGGGAGAAGGAAGGAGGTAGGGTCATGAAGTATGTAGCTGCGATTGGGTGTGCGATCCTGATGGCTGCGTCTGGAGTGTCGCAGGCATGGGCCCACAGTGGGAGTGGCATGGGTGGGATCACAGAGAACGATCTCTGCTCGATGGAAAAGGGGCAGTATTTCATCCATTTCAGCACCTATCAGCATGCGACTGCGGGCGCGGCCACCCAGCTTGCTCAGGCCAAGGAACTCAAGGATGCGGATCTAGGGCGGTACCTGGATGCCATGAAGGAAGAGTTTCAGTCCTACTGCCGAGATATCCCGAGAACAGGAAAGGCGACGCTGACGTTTGATCTCATCAGTACTGTGCTTCGAAGGGTCCCGGTGGCGGTTCGCGTTGTCGAGGCCTCGGAGCGCGGCGACTCCGAAACGGTCCTGTATATTCCGCAACAAGTTTATCCATCAGGTGTCGTGAAAGCGGAGACGGATTTTGCGAAGGCGGGGAAATACAGGGCGGTCATGGAGGTTGAGGAGCATGCGGCGCGCGGTTCCCACGCCGGAGGCGCCACAGAGGCGGCAGGCCATGGTCACGATGGTGGTGGGGCCGCGGCGGTGACCGAGAAACACGCCAGTACGGCAGAAGAGGAGGCGTACCATACCTATGATTCCACCTTCAGCTTTCCCTTTACAGTTGGACTGAAGACAACAAGAAGTCGTGGTGGCGCTTCGTCGTCTATGATGAGCAATCCAGCGATTCTGGTGACGGCCGTTGCAGGTATGGCCATTGGTACCGTACTCTATGTAAGACGAAAGAAAAAAAGCAGCCTGAACGTACTATAGAAAAACCGGCTGACAAACAATTAACCCTCTCACGATGGGGTGAATGCTCGTGAGAGGGTTTTTATTTGTGGGCAGTGAGCCAAGCGTTAGGCTCTATTCGTTAGGCTGGTGGTGCCGGCGCCGACGGCGCGTCTGACGCAGCAATCGCAATGTCATTCATCCAAGATTCGGAAGTTTCATCCTTCTTGGGACCATCCTGGTCGTTCGTCCGGAGGCCGCGCGAAGGCGGTCGATGACCGTTCCGGTCACTCGATCGACGAGGAACATGTTGCTCGCGGGCCCAAGCATCTCCACGTACAAGGTCATCACCGCATCCGACAGTGGGCCGCCGCGCATGTGTATCGCCATGATCCGGTCCAACCCCACCTGTTCAACCCCCTCAATCAGCGCCTCTTTTGTCTTTGAAGCAACCACATCCCCGAACCTCGACGAGTGTACAGCAGGCTTGCGCGGCGGCGAGCGCAACTCGACCCTGGGCGCGCCAGACTTGACGGACAGTATAAGCCCGCCCAGCTCTCGCCCCCCATGAAAGACCAGCAGCAGGCTCCACCGATCAAGTTGCTGAATGCGACTGATCTTGACGCCAGGAAGGATAGCTTGCAGTTCCCGAACAATTGCAGCCAGGCAAAAGGCATCCATAGAAGGCAACTATACCCAAGGCGGCGACTCGTGTAAAGCTCAGCCTGGGTCCAAGTAAACGTAAGAAATCCGCAACGGCTGAGAAAAATGAGTCGTACGGTCTCATGGATATTTCGACCATAAACCATCCGCCACCGCACGTTTCACGTCCCCATGATACACTTTGGCATAGATTATGCTCAACTATAGTATTGAATATACTAACACGGTGGCATATATTATTGCATGTAGTTGTATTTTAAGTTCGATCAGATTAGCATTAATCAGTTAACATATGAGCTCTAAAGGCATAATGCATTGATTTTATGAGATAATATCTAAGATATATATTGATGGTTGAGTGAAATAACAAGATATATCTTCTAAGTGATCTATGAGGCAATTTCGGATGATTATAAAGTGATATCAACGTGTTGTTCACATAAATTCTATAGCGGCATAATTTCACATCAATAGTGACAATTTTTGTCACTTATATTGATAGAACTTGTCATTCAAGAAGAAAACGATTGACAACGCTATTATGAGTCATGTACATATGATATTTTCTGGAAATTCGAACGGCCTGTATCCTCGCTATGTAGTCAGCCATTGCTCGACGCCTCGTTCGACCAGAAATGTTCGAGGTGAGGACGGCGCTTCCATGAACAGCGCGCGCCGGGTGAATTGGCCCGATCAGCCGAACGGCAACCCGCACATCTTGCTGCGGTGGCAAAGAAAAAAGTGGAGGTGGTGGATTATGAGGTGATCGAACTGAGCAGGAACTGTCTTGAGTGAGCTGGAAACAGTCGGTCTGTCAACTGCTTTTCATTGAAAAGGAGGGACAACTATGAAAGATCTGAAAGAGCGACAGGGACGGCCCCTGAACAACGAGCAGGGAGCTGAGATTGTGGAGGTCGGAATCTGGTTGGCCCTGATCGTCGCCGTGTCGATTGCCCTGATATCAACGCTTGGGCTCGACGTCAAGAACGCTTTCACCACCATCATCGGTAACATGCCCTAGCGTATGACCAGAGTCCGCTGTGGAGGCTCGGCCTTCGGTATGCGTGATCTCCACTTCAGGTCGAGGGCTGAGTCCTCCCTCTTGAGAGATGGGGAACAAAGCCGATGCGTCACCCAAGGGAAAAACGATTGCGCGGTAATGGTGAGGCCGGTTCGACGATTGTGGAAATGGCTCTCATCCTCCCCCTGTTTTTGCTCCTGGTCTTTGGAATCTTCGAGTTCGGGCGAGCCTGGTTGATCATCAACACCATGAACCATGCCGCCAGGGAGGCGGTGAGGCTTGCCGTCGTCACACCGAGTCTTACAGAGGACTACACCACAGAAGACGCCACTGGGGTGGTGGATAGGGCGAATAAGATCCTTACAGATGCCGGGATCACCGGGGCCGACGTGCACAATACTGCCCCGACTGCCCCGACTATTGGGGCACCTCTTCAGGTGACAGTGACCATTGGCCTCACCTATAAGTGGATGACGGGGATCGGGCCGCTCCTCGGATTCAGTTTTACCGGAGCCATCCCGCTCCTCAGTCAAGCCACCATGTGCTATGAGCCATGTGCGGGTACGTAAGAGCTATGACGTCTAACCGATATTCAATAGCCGGAACATGCCAACAAGACGCCTGATCCTCATCCTTAGTGTGGCGCTGATCTGCGCGGTCCTTGCCAGTGTCTTCGTTGTCAGGTACGTCCGCACACAAGAGGAAGAGGCGAGGCGCACCAGGCTGGAGGCCCAGCCGGTCGTGGTCGCTACAAGCGATATCCCAATTGGAACCCGCCTCGACGCAAGGCTCATTGCGGTGCGGGAGTGGCCGAAGGCCGGGGTTCCTCAAGGGGCGGTATCCGGAGCGGAGGCGGCTGTCGGTCGCCTCGTAAAAGGGGAGATCGCTCGCGATGAGCCGATACTCGAGAGCCGCCTGTTCCCGAAGGATCTGATGGGGGCGCCGGGGATCATGTCGGTCATGGTGCCTCCGGGCAAGCGCGCCATGGCGGTGGGCGTCAACGAGGTCATCGGTGTCAGCGGCTTTATCCTGCCGAAAGACCGGGTGGACGTCATTGCAACCAGATCTGACCAATCGAGTAAATCGTCTGAAACGATTCTACAAAACATAGAGGTCTTGGCAGTGGGGAAGCGGCTGGAGCAGGAAGGCAAGCAAAACGTCGAGGTCCCCACAGTGACAATGGCCGTGACCCCCGAGCAGGCGGAACGGCTTGCCCTCGCTTTGCAGCGAGGGAAGATCCATATTGCCCTGCGATCGGTTATGGACAGACAGGAGGAGGTCCATGTTGCGGCGGTCACACATGGGTCTGTCGTAAGAGGGAAAGCCGGAGGCCGACCGACTAAAGCCGGAGGCCGACCGACTATCGCAGAGACGAAAGTCGAAAAAGGGCTCGTGATCGAAGTGATCCGTGGTGACAAGCGCACCACCGAAACCTTTGCCATCGAGAAGCCCTGATGCGTGATCACTACCTGGTGGGATACAGACATTCTCACTCCTGGAGGCGAATGAACGCGATCCGTTCTGTGCAGAGCGGTTGGCTTGTACACACCATGTTGCTGCTTGTAACCACAGCCTGCGCGACCACTGGATTGCCGACTGCAAAAGCCTTGGCACAGCCTTTGCCGGCGCTGTCCTCCCCGAGCGCTTCTCAGCCGCGGCTGGTCGCTGTGACGGACGCGCAGGTCCTGGCGGAGGCGTCAGGCGACGCGGCCATCGTCGTCACGGCGGATGGACCGCTGGTCGAATACGAATCGTCCGCGCTTCCCGACCCACCACGCCTTGTCATCGATCTGCCCCGCGCCCGATACGCAATCAGCCGGCCTGTGAGCCTGCCCGCGGGCTCCCCCATCCTGGCGGTCCAGACCTTGCAGTATCAGGAGCGTCCTGTCCCCGTGGTCCGTCTGGTCTTCAGTCTCACGTCGTTGTTGCCGTATCGAGTGGAACTGAGCCGCAACCATCTGCAGATACTCGTGAGCGCGGAAGCTTCCGAACAGGCACCACTGGCCCAGGGCCCAAAGCCTGTGGTAAGCCCTGTCGAACCACCTGCGGTGCGCGCTGCCGAACTGCCCGCTGCGAGCCGAAAGGAACGGGACGTTCCCGTTCTCGGGGCCGCGGCAACCGCCGCGGAGACAAACGGATCGGCCTCTACACTGCGCGTCCTGGCAAGCCGCGAGACTACTCAGGTGCAGGTGGCTATCGGCAGATCCGTGGTCGTAGATCTCCCAGGGAAACTCCGGCGGATTTCTGTGACGAATCCCGACATCGCCAACATTCAGCTCATTCCCCCCAACCAGGTCCTGATCAACGGAAAGACCCCCGGGATTACTACGCTGATTGCCTGGGCCAATGAGGAACAGCAATACTTTGACATCGTCGTCACGGCAGATCTTACTCTGCTGCAGCAGGCGATGAAAGAGATCGCGCCTCAGGATGAGATCGAAGTGAAGGCGACTCAGACTTCGGTGGTCCTGTCCGGGACCGTCTCGAACCCTTCGCTGACCCTCAAGGCCGCCGAGGTCGCCAAGGCGTTCTTGCCGGACAAGGCAGCGGTGATCAACCTGCTTCACCTCGGCGAACCCCACCAGATCATGCTCAAGGTAGAGGTGGCGGAGGTAAATCGAAACGCTCTCCGTGAACTCGGCCTCGACTTCATCAATATCGGGAACAACTTTGTCCTCGGTGTCTTTGGGGCAGGGAATGCCGGTCTTCTCAGTACGGTTATTCAAAAGGATGGATCGGTAACGTACGACCCACGTTCTTCCGCACTCTTTACCAAGGGCGACACGAGGACTTTCTTGCGTGCCTTAGAGCAAAAAGGCATCCTCAAGTCATTGGCCCGTCCGACTCTCATCGCGGCGAGCGGGGCCAGCGCTAATTTCCTAGTGGGGGGCGAATTCCCGTACCCGTCGGTCCAAGGCGGGGGAGGAGGAACCGGAGGAACCTCCGTCACGATCCAGTTTAAGCCGTTCGGCATCCGATTGGACTTCACGCCAACGTTGAACGATCTGGGATCGATCAACCTCAAAATCGCCCCGGAGGTCAGCGATTTGGATTTCATCAATGCCGTGACGATTCAGGGGTTCAATCTTCCATCGCTCACGACGAGGCGGGCATCCACCATCGTGGACCTCAAGTCCGGCCAGAGCCTGGCGATCGGGGGACTCATCAAGAGTGTGGACCGCAAAACACTCACGAAGTTCCCGATCCTGGGCGATGTCCCCGTTCTCGGGGCCCTCTTCAGGAGCACGAAGTTCACGAGGGACGAGACCGATCTGATCATCTTTGTGACCCCCGAAATCGTGAAGCCGTTCGCGATGGGACAGGCGCCAAATCTGGAGGACCAGATGAAAACAACACCCCAAGAAGAGAAAGAGATCCGCCAGATCCCTGGCAGGTGAGA
>JAHFDH010000024.1:0-12101 GCA_023249055.1 Candidatus Methylomirabilota bacterium | reverse complement strand
CGGTGGGACTGCTGCTCGCAGCCTTGACCATCCCGTTTTGCGCTACCGCTCACGGGGGCGGCCTTGAGCCATATGCCCCCGCCAACGAGCAGCTTCGGCGCACCATCCTGGGAGCGTGGAAGAGCCAAGCGTTCCGCCATCCTCCTGCCCTCGAACGGGATGTACAGGAAGCCTTGCGGTCGATCAACAAGACCGAAGGCCGGACCGACCCGGCATTGGCCGGGCTCCTTTCAGCCGCACTGAAGGGCGCCTGGAGGGAGCTCGAACAGTCTCGGGCTGTCCTCTGGCTCGACTATGATGAGTTCGACGCGGTAGCCTTCCAGGCTGCCGAATCGCAATTTCAGGAGGTGGTAGCCCAGTTCCTGGGAATACGAACTCCATATCCCGCCGAGAGGTGTCAGACGGCCATCCAAGCCCTTGCAGAAGCGCAGGCGCTCAGTCGAAACGCGCGCCGCCACGTGCCAGGGCTGTCGAGTGACGATGTCCAGTTGATGCAGGAAAAGCGGCAAAAACTGCTGTTGAAGGAACCCCAGACGCATGAGGGCTCCGGCGTGCAGAGCGGAGGCCAAGCCATGCCTTCCCGCTAGAGGTGTCGGGACAGGCCGGGAAGTTAGAGGTGATGACAATGAATCGGCTACCGAGTCCAGAGAAAGGCTCGATCCTGGTATGGACCATAGTAATGCTCCCTGTCCTGATTGCATTCGCAGCCTTGGCGACCGACATCCCGTACCTCTACGTCGCCAGGCGCCAGGCCCAGACAGCGGCCGATGCCGGCGCGCTGGCCGGGGCATGGGGTTTGCTTGAAAACAAAGCCGACGATCGCGCGAGAGCGATCGTCAGGCAGAACCAGATCATCAGGCAACCGTTGGATGATGACGCCCAGGTCGAGGTCGTCATCGCGAACCCCCAAGTCACCTGCACCGTCTACCGCTGGACCGATACCCGTGGAAATCACCCCATGCCGCTTTTCCTCATGCCGGTTCTGCACATCTTCGGTCTGGACAAGGCCACCGCGACTTCTTCGGGCTGGGACGCCGCGAACATATCAGCCACCGCCACCGCGTCACTCGAGAACGCCTGCAGCAGCAACTGCTTCAAGCCCTGGTCCATCACGGATAAGTGGGTTGACACGAATGGGAACGGGCGATTCAACCCGGGGATTGACCTGTACGATCCTGTCACGACCGGCTACCAGTACCCCCGCGATAACGGCCTTAAGGTCACTCTGAAGATCGGCGTGCCTGGGGATGCCATCACGCCTAGCTTTTTTAATGCCGTTGATTTTCCCCCGCTCAACCGGGGAACACCGAAAACGGGCGGTAGTACGTACCGAGACAACATCAGCACATGCGGGTCTGACAGCTTTGTGGCGGTCGGCGATACACTGCAGACGGAGCCCGGGAACAAGCAGGGACCGACGGCACAGGGTGTGCAAGATCTCATCGATCTGGACCCTACGGCCTTTTGGGACCCAGACTGCAAATGCGCGAACTCGCCGAAGGGCATCAACAGTCCACGGCTGATCCGAATCGGACTCTTTGATCCGCGGGATCCTCCGTCTTCCGGTCGCCAATCCGTCACGGTCATCAAGGTTGGCGGCTTCTTCGTCGAAAGCGTTGTGCCTTCGGGTCCGAATAAGGGGAATGTCACCGGGTACTTTACGCAAGTCGCCGCTTCCGGAGGCACACCCGATCCTGCGTGCGCGGGCCTTCAAACTGTCCAGCTTGTGAAATAGTCGGAGGAATCGGCCGATGCCTGAACCCCTGTCGTTGCTCATGATCGACAGCGACGCCATGCACCGCCAGGCCCTGCGGGAACTGCTCAAAGAGCATGAAGGCTTGAAGGTAGAGGCGGAGGCGGCAGATCCAGAGACCGGTTACCGCCTGGTCAACCAACTGAAGCCGTCGATCGTGATTCTCGAGCTCGGCAATCCCCCGGATCCCGGGCTCGCTGTTATCGAGCGGCTTCTGGTCGCCTCGCCGCAAAGCACGATCTTCGTGACTGCCGACGGTCAGCGGGCGGACACGATCTTGCGGGCCGTGCGGGCCGGTGCCCAGGAGTTCCTCGTCAGGCCGGTGAACAAGAAGGATCTTCTGGCCGCCGTCCAGCGCATCGCCCGGCAGCGATCTCTTGCTCAACTGGTTACTGCCGAAAAGGGGAAGGTGATCACGCTGTTTGGCTGCAAGGGAGGCCGGGGGACCACTCTCATTACCCTCAATCTGGCTGTGGCGCTCGCCAAGTCGTTTGGACAGCCGGTGGCCGCCGTGGACCTTGACCTGCAGGCCGGCGACTTGAGCCTGCTTTTCAACCTCAAGCCGCCCTACACCATTCACGATGCCGTAATGAACATGGACCGGGTCGATACCCTCTTTTTGAAGAGCCTGTTGTGTGACCACCCGTCAGGCGTGTCGCTCCTTGCTGCGCCACAGCGGCTCGAAGAAGCCGATCCTATCCAGCCGCTCCGGATCAGCCAAATGCTCTCGCTCTTGAAGGCGAGTTTCGCCTACGTCGTCGTTGATACCGCTCCCACGTATGATGAACGGACACTCGCGGCCCTGGATGTCACCGATACGCTGCTCCTGGTGGCGGCTCCGGACCTCTCGAGCCTCTACCACACTCAGCGCTGCCTGGACCTCTTTGACCGTCTCGCCTATGATCCGGAGAAGGTCAAGCTCCTATTGAATCGTTGCCCATCCCCGCCAGGGAACGCGACAAAAACGGCTCAGGAGATTCTCAAGTGTCCGGTTTTCTGGACATTCCCTGAGGATGAAGCAGTGATGACGTCCCTGATCGCCGGTAAGCCGCTTGCCCTTGGCGGGAAGAACTCGCCCCTTGCTGCCCACTTTTCGGCATTGGCTGCGCGGCTGGATCGAAGAGAACGCTCGGTTCCTTTCCCGCCCCACATGGAAAAACGGAAAGACTCAGTCGCCGCCCCATCGAGGGGCTTACTCAGCCTGTTTCGCAGGAAACCATTCACTATCCCTCAAAGTCAGGGAGAGGAGGGTTGAGATGGTAGGGCACCGAACATGTCACGCAATCACCGTGTTCCTGATCATATCCGTACTGAGCCACTTCGGCTCCCCTGTTGCCTTGGCTGAGGAGCCGCAGGAGTCGCTGGGCGTCCAGGTCGACTACGCGGTGGCCAGCACACTGCTCACCGTTGTGCATGTGCCGCTGAAGGTGGCGTTGTGCGCGGTGACGAATGTGATGTCGGGGCTCGCGTATCTGCTGACCTTCGGGAGCAAGCCCGTCGCACGAGATGCGTCGGACGCCATCAAGGCGGCATGTACCGGGCCGTACATCATCACACCCCAACGGCTTCGGACGAACCCGGAGTGACACGCGCCGTGGAGGACCGCAATGGCACTGAGCGATCGCTTAAGCAGGCTGCTTGAGCCGGTTCCCCGAAAGGATGAGGACGTTCCTGTTCCTCCTCGGGTGATCGTCGAACCTGACAGTCGGCCGGCCCGCGATGCCTATCAGGAGCTGAAATCGCGCATTCATCGCCGGCTGCTCGACCGTCTTGATCTGTCTAACCTCGCGCGCATCCCCCAGGAGGCGTTGGAGGCCGAAATCGGTCGCGCGGTCGAGGCGCTGGTCCAGGCCGAGAGTATGCCGTTGAATCGAGTAGAGCGAGAGCGGCTCGTTGTCGAGGTGCTGCACGAGACCCTGGGACTTGGGCCGCTTGAGCCGATGCTGCACGACCCGCGGATCTCAGACATTCTCGTCAACGGCCCCCATCAGGTCTACATTGAACGTTTTGGAAAACTGGAGCCGACCGAGGTCGTGTTCAAAGATAATGCTCACCTGATGCAAATCATTGATCGGATCGTCTCACAGGTAGGCCGGCGGGTGGACGAATCCTCTCCAATGGTTGACGCTCGCCTCGCTGACGGCTCGCGTGTCAACGCCATCATCCCCCCTGTGTCATTGACCGGTCCCGTCCTGTCAATTCGCCGGTTTGGCGCGGATCCCCTCCAGATGAAGGACATCCTCGGCCTCCACACTCTGACGCCGGAGATGGCTGAGGTGCTGATGGGCGCCGTGCGCGCGCGGTTGAATGTCCTGATCTCCGGCGGCACAGGGAGCGGGAAAACAACCTTCCTGAACATCCTGTCGGGCTCCATCCCGCCGTCTGAACGCATTATTACCATAGAGGATTCGGCGGAACTGCAGCTTCACCAGGAGCATGTCGTTCGCCTGGAGACACGGCCGGCCAGCATCGAGGGGACGGGTGCCGTGACCCAGCGCGACCTGGTACGGAACGCCCTTCGGATGCGTCCGGACCGGATTGTCGTCGGCGAGGTTCGAAGCAGCGAGGTGCTCGATATGCTTCAGGCCATGAACACGGGCCATGATGGATCGCTTACCACCATCCACGCGAATACGGCGCGCGACGCGCTGACCAGGTTGGAGACGATGGTGCTGATGGCGGGGCTCAGCATTCCCGAGCGCGCCTTGCGGGGGTGGATCTGTTCGGCTCTGGATCTGATCATCCAGCTTGCCCGTTTGAGCGATGGGAGCCGGAAAGTGATAAGCGTGTCCGAGATCGTCGGGATGGAAGGCAACGTCATTACGACCCAGGACATCTTTGCCTTTGAGAAGCAAGGGATCAACGAGCAAGGTGCCGTGCTCGGACGTCACAAGGCGACCGGAATCCGGCCGAAGTTCACGGAGCGGCTCAAGCAGGCCGGCATTCTGCTGCCGTCCGGGCTGTTCGAAGAGTGGTCGGAAGTCGAGGGGTAGGCGATGGTGGGACTCGCCGTTGTGCTGACCTTCACGGCTGTCTTCTTGCTGGCGCTGATCCTGCTCTCCCTGGGGGAGGGGTCCCTGCGAGCGCCGATGCGCCTCCTGCGACGCCGATTCGCCGCCAAGAGCGAACAGACCATCCGCATCTTTCGCGATGACACCGTCAGCAGCCTCCCGGGACTTCAGCGCGTCTTGAGCCGGGCGGCGTTTGTCCACCAGTTCGCCAAGTACCTCGCGCAGGCAGATCTCTCACAGCGGGTCGGTACGGTTGTCGGCATGGTTCTCCTTCTGGCTCTCCTCGGTAGCTGGCTTGTCTGGCGTCTGACCTCGTCCTGGTTATGGCCGATCCTTGGGGCGGGCGCGTTTGGCAGCCTCCCGTTATTGTACATACGGCGTCGAAGGCGGCTTCGGCTGGGCCTGTATGCGGAACAGTTGCCGGATGCGCTCGACGTGCTGTCTCGATCGCTCCAGGCGGGTCAGTCCTTCATGCAGGGGGTCCAGACGGTAGCCCGAGAGATGCCCGAGCCGTCGGCGAAAGAGTTCCGGATGACCTTTGAAGAGCTCCGCCTTGGGCGCAGCATCCGAGAGGCTCTCCAGACGCACGCGGACCGCGTCGAGAGCCTGGACTTCAACCTGCTTTCGACGGCGCTGCTGATTCAGCGAGAGGTGGGTGGCAACCTGGTAGAGATCCTCGAAACCGCGAGTCAGACGATTCGTGAGCGGTACAAGCTGCTCGGCCAGATCCAGGCCCTCTCCGCCCAAAACCGGCTAGGGGCCAAAATCGTCGGCGCCCTTCCGCTTGCCATCGCAGGGATCATCTATTTCCTGAAGCCGGACCTGATCATGGTGTTATTCCGGGATGACTTTGGAAGAAAACTGGTGTTCACTGCGATCGCGATGCAGCTCACGGGATACTACGTCTTGAAACGGATCATTACCATTAAGATCTGAGAGATAGGAAGCCGTCGTGATTGCGCTCGCTGTCGCATTGGCCTTCGTTGCAACGGCCCTGGGTGTCGCAGCCTTCCTCACTCTGCTCATTCCCACTCTGAATCCCCTTGTCATCAGGGTCCGGCAGGCGGCTGCCTCCAGAAGCCCGGAAGCCGTCGAATCGACGCTAGCCGGACGTTACATCCGCCTTGGCGCGTGGGCCCATCGCGTCGCCCAGCGCGTCGGGCGTACGGTGCCGCCCGGTGATGCGAAGGCCCAATCGAAACGGCGTACGCTCTTGATGCAGGCGGGGTACAGAAGCGCGAACGCCGTGTGGGCATTTCAAGGGATTCGAGCGCTGCTCGCAGTGTTGTTGCCCGGCATATTTGTTCTCATCGCTCCGTATCTCAAGGGGTGGACCGGGGCACAGCAATTGGCCGCCATCATGGCCCTCATAGCGGCGGGCCTTTTCTTGCCGCGTGTGTGGCTGCTGAAGCGGATCAAGTGGAGACAGGAGGAGATCTCGAATGCCTTGCCCAATGCCCTCGATCTGATGGTAGTGTGTGTCGAGGCAGGCCTGGGCCTTGATGCCACGATCTACCGGCTGGCGCAGGAACAGCAATTCACCAAACAGGCGCTCAGCGAGGAGTTTCAAATAGTCAGCCAGGAGGTGAGGGCAGGAAGAGCTCGATCCGAGGCTCTCACAGCGATGAAACATCGCGTAGGACTGACAGAGATGGCTTCCCTCATCGTGGTGTTGCTCCAGGCGGAGAGGATGGGGACGGGGATCGGTCGCGCCCTCCGCGTTCATGCCGACAGCTTCAGAACCAAACGCCGTCAACGGGCTGAGGAGCGGGCTGCAAAGATTCCGGTAAAGATGGTGTTCCCTATGGTGCTGTTGATCTTTCCGGCCACACTGTTAGTCGTCCTTGGGCCTTCGTGGATCCTCATCATGAAGGCCCTCGCGATGATGAAAAGGGGGTAAATTGGCGATGACGAATGCCACATGGGCGACGCGCCAAATGCCTCCCCTTATAATCTGATTCTGTGGTTCGGTCCCCTATATTATTCCAAGGTATGAAACTCACTGTTGTTATCCCTTGCTACAATGAACTCGCGACTATTGAGGCAATTGTAGACGCTGTTGCGGCCTCTTCATACGAACACAAAGAAATCATCATTGTTGACGACGGCTCAGTTGACGGCACGCGTGAGCTGCTGCGCGAGAAGATTGAGCCCAGAATAACCCGAGTGATTTATCACGCAAGGAATCAGGGTAAGGGTGCCGCGTTGCGTACGGGTTTCAAGGCTGCAACGGGTGATATCGTCATCGTTCAGGACGCCGATCTTGAGTACGACCCGAATGAGTACTCGTCTATTATTGAGCCGATCCTCGCTGGGAAAGCGGATGTTGTGTTCGGATCTCGCTTTATGGGAGGACGACCTCACCGTGTGTTGTATTTCTGGCATAGCGTCGGGAACGGCTTTCTGACATTTCTCTCCAATATGTTCACCAATCTCAATCTGACGGATATAGAAACTTGCTACAAAGCGTTCCGGCGTGAAATTATCCAAGCGATCGAGATCGAAGAAAATCGCTTTGGCTTCGAGCCTGAGATCACAGCTAAGGTTGCAAAAATGGGCTGCCGCATCTATGAGGTAGGGATTTCATATTTTGGACGCACCTATGCCGAGGGAAAGAAAATCGGCTGGCGCGATGGCGTGTACGCCATCCTCTGCATAATTAAATACAACGTCTTTCGGTAAAGATCATCCCCTATTGTTTGTTGGCGGGCCCGCCGTGAGTTTCGCGGCGAGCCCGATCCGCCAGGCGAAGGCCACGAGGAGGGCCACGCCCCCCACAGGCCATCGGGTTCGCCGGGCATTATCAAGAATCACGTTACGGTATCAACATACGACAGGAAGGCGGAGAGAATGGCTGACGCTTGGGCTGTGGGAAAGAGAACCCAGGTAGAGATCTGGACGGAGAGGTATCGCATTATTGGAACAAGCACCATTCCCTCTGGGGCCGGCCACTCCTGGAGGTTCTCGGACATCCTGAACAAGCCGGATCGTCCCTTCTTGGTTTTGACCGATGTGACCATCTTCTCGTTGGATAGAGAGAGTGTCTTATGGCGGGGGGATTCAATGATCCTCAACAAGATTTTTATTGTCATGGCCAAGGACATTGAGGGCTGATGGAACAGGTCCAAACCGCTCGCCTCAGCCTCAGGCAGACCTTCAGCAGGAATACGTTGTGGAGCGTTGGAGCTATAGTCCTGGATCTCAGCGCTCTGACGCTCATATTATCCAAAACGGTTAGCGATCCTGATTTATGGGGACATCTTCGTTTTGGCTTGGATATTTTACAGACAGGCGCAATTATCCATGTCGACCCTTATTCCTATCTGCCGGTCGGACAGCGCTGGATCAATCACGAGTGGCTGGCAGAAGTGCTGTTTGCTCTAGCCTGGACAGCCGGAGGCACGCCTGGCCTGATCCTCCTGAAAATGACAGTGGGGTTTCTGACCGTTGCCATCCTTTACCGGCACCTTCGCGCCCTGCAACTCAGACACATTCAAGCTACAATCCTGCTCCTGCTGATGGGGTCACCTCTTCTGATCCCGTTTCTCTTTTTTGTACGGCCGCAGATATTCACTTTCCTCTTCTTTGCGCTTCTACTGCTCATCATCCGACACGCTGATATTGGCGACTACCGTTGGCTTTGGGCTGCGCCCCCGATCCTGATATTGTGGGCTAACCTGCACGGGGGGTTCCTTGCGGGCCTGGGTCTTCTATGTCTCTGGGCAGCATTGCACCTTATCGTATACCGTCACGCATGGGGGCACATCATCCCACCAACCCTTGTAACTATTGCCGCTACATTAGTGAACCCCTATGGCATGGATTTGCTGACCTTTTTGCTACGGACCGCTACCGTACCCCGGCCTGAGATACTTGATTGGCAACCGCTCAAACTCATTTCCATTTACGGCCTCATGTACTTGCTGGCTCTGATGGTGTCGGTCGGCGGGTTAGTCCTCAGCTCACAACCGCGGAGACCAGTCCCCCTGATCCTCTTCGGAATAACCGCACTGCTGCCCTGGATGGCAGTCCGGCATCTCCCGCTTTTCTCCATAGCTTCGCTTGTCTTTACCGGCGAACACGCTGGAAGTGCCTGGAATAGACTAGCACCCGAAAAGCAAAGAGGGCATCCCATCCCTTTCTGGATTGCCGGCTTGCCTATTGCCATTGCGGCCGCCTTACTCATGCTGGCATCGACTCGAAACCCTCATCGCATTCTCATCACACAAGATAATCTCCCAACTGCTGCTGTAGCCCTATTAAAACAAAGCGGCGTTTCAGGTAACCTGGCTGTCGAATTCGCATGGGGTGAATACATCATCTGGCACCTTGGTCCGCAAATCAAGGTGTCGATGGATGGCAGGCGAGAAACCGTTTACTCAACCGCCGTTTATCGGCGATACCTGGATTTTCTGTTCGGCGTCAATGATTGGGATGCGTTGCTGAGGCAACACTGGACAGATATGGCGTTAGTCAAGAAGCACGAACCCATCTACAATCTCTTAACCCTCAAGCCCGACTGGATGATGCTGTACGAAGATTCGAAGAGCGCGCTATTCGTAAACCGGGGTTCATCGCTTGTGGAACCTCTCCGGCAAGCGGTTGCTCATTTTGCGCCTCCCGAAGCGAACGCATACTTCCCTTGATTGCCTTGTCGGATCGTGTACAGTGGTTACGGAAGCAGAAACGATGGCCAGAACGGCTGCTGCTTTTGCTCAACCTCGCAGCATCCGCTTGAGAAACTGGCCGGTGTATGAGGTCGGGTGGGTCGCCACCTCCTCCGGCCGCCCTGTCACAACGACCTGTCCTCCATCGTCTCCCCCTTCCGGGCCCAGGTCGATGATCCAGTCGGCGGTTTTGATGACCTCCAGGTTGTGCTCGATCACCAGGACGGTATTGCCGACATCGGTCAGGCGGTGCAAGACCTCCAGGAGTTGACTGATGTCATGGAAGTGCAGCCCGGTGGTCGGTTCATCCAGGATATACATGGTCTGGCCGGTCCCCCGTTTGCTGAGCTCCCGCGATAGCTTGACCCGCTGCGCCTCACCGCCCGAGAGCGTGGTGGCCGACTGGCCCAGCTTGATGTAGCCCAGACCCACGTCAAACAGGGTCTGGAGTTTCTCCTTGATCTTGGGGACAGGCTCGAAGAAGCGAAGCGCCTCCTCAACCGTCATGTTCAAAATCTCCGCAATGCTCTTGCCCTTATACGCAATCTCCAGCGTCTCCCGGTTGTATCGCGCCCCCTTGCAGACATCACAGGTGACGTGAACGTCGGGAAGGAAGTGCATCTCGATCTGAATCAGCCCGTCGCCCTGGCACGCCTCGCATCGGCCGCCCTTGACATTAAAACTGAAACGACCCGGCTTATACCCGCGGATACGCGCTTCCGGAACCAGCGCGTACAGCTCCCTGATGACACTGAAGACCCCGGTATAGGTAGCAGGGTTGCTGCGAGGGGTGCGGCCGATGGGCGACTGATCGATGTCGATCACCTTGTCGATATGCTCCACGCCGAGAATCTTGTCGTGCGCCCCCGGTCGCTCCCGGGAGCCGTAGAGGTGGCGATCGAGCGCCCGCCGCAGGATCTCATTCACCAGGGTGCTCTTCCCGGAACCGGAGACGCCGGTCACGCAGGTCAAGACCCCCAGGGGGATCTCCACCTCGATATTCTTGAGATTATGTTCCCGCGCCCCGACAATGGTGAGGATCAGCCCGTTCCCCCTCCGTCGAATGGCGGGAACGGGAATCGCCAGGCGTCCCGACAGGTACTGCCCCGTCAGCGAACTTTTGTGTCGGATGATGTCGCGCGGGCTGCCGCACGCCACAACCCGCCCGCCGGAGATCCCCGCCCCCGGACCCAGATCGATGACGTAGTCGGCGTCGCGGATCGTCTCTTCGTCGTGCTCGACAACCAGGACCGTGTTGCCCAGATCGCGAAGCCGCTTCAGGGTATTCAGGAGGCGAACATTGTCCCTTTGATGTAAGCCGATGCTGGGCTCGTCCAGGATGTACAGGACGCCGACCAGCGAGCTGCCGATCTGGGTCGCCAAACGGATCCGCTGCGCCTCTCCGCCGGCCAGCGTGGCCGCGGTCCGGTCCAGGGTCAGGTAGTCGAGGCCGACGTTGACGAGGAACGTCAGACGCTCCCGCAGCTCCTTCAGGATACGGCGGGCGATCTCGCGGTCCTTCTCGCTGAGTTGCAGCTCCTGGAAGAACTGAAGCGCCGCTTTGACCGAATAGCGCGTCACCTCCGCAATCGACTTGCCGTCTATCTTGATGGCCAACGACTCCCGCCGCAGGCGCGCCCCCTGACAGGTCGGGCATGGGCGGATACTGGCCAACCGCTTGACGTAGTTCTCAATCTCCTCCCGCACCTTGGTGGACGAGGTTTCCTTGTAGCGGCGGTCCAGATAGTGGATGTTCGGACCCCCGTGCCACGGCTCCAGGATGCCGGGCAGGTCGTCCATTCGCCCGTCCAGCTTCGTGCCCAAGCCGTCGCATGTGGGACAGGCACCGTGCGGATTGTTGAAGGAGAAGATGCGAGGGCTGACCTCCGGATAGCTGACGCCGCAGTCGATGCAGGCCAGTCGCTCGGAAAAGACCAGATCCTTCGACGGCTCGAGGAGGTTGACGACCACAATCCCCTCGCTGAGCTTGAGCGCGGTCTCGAGCGAATCGGCCAGCCGCTTTCGAACATCCGTCTTCAGGATGAGCCGATCCACCACGACCTCAATCGTGTGCTTCTTGTTTTTGTCCAGCTCGATCGACTCCTCCAGCTCCCGCAGCTTGCCGTCGACACGAACTCGGACGAATCCCTGCCGGCGCAGGTCGGCGAAGACCTGGCGGTACTCCCCCTTCCGCCCTCGTACGACCGGGGCCAGGATCTGAAACTTGCTGCCATCCGGCAGCGCCAGCACCTGATCCACAATCTGCTGGACCGTCTGAGATGCGATCGGCTTGCCGCAGGTGTAACAGTACGGTTTGCCGACCCGGGCAAACAGCAGGCGGAGGTAATCGTAGATCTCCGTCACCGTCGCGACGGTCGAACGGGGGTTTTTGCTGGTGGTCTTCTGCTCGATGGAGATCGCCGGCGAGAGTCCTTCGATCAGGTCCACGTCCGGTTTATCCATCTGCTCCAGGAACTGACGGGCGTAGGTAGACAGCGACTCGACGTAGCGACGCTGCCCCTCGGCATAGATGGTGTCGAAGGCCAGCGACGACTTCCCGGAACCGGAGACACCGGTGATGACGACCAGCTTGTCCCGCGGGATCTCCAGGTCGATCGACTGCAGGTTATGCTCCCGCGCGCCTCGAATCAGAATCTTATCGCTCGCCAT
>JAHFDH010000132.1 GCA_023249055.1 Candidatus Methylomirabilota bacterium | reverse complement strand
GCCGCAACCTGCACCGATTGCCATGGCGCTCACGAGATCCGACGAGGCGCCGATCCCGCTTCGACGATTTTCAAGCGGAATGTCGCCGCCACGTGCAGTCGTTGCCATGACGGCGAGGCGGCGCAGTTCCAGGACAGCGTGCACGGGGGGGCCGTCTCGCGCGGGGTGTTTGCGGCGCCGACATGTACCGATTGCCACGGAGAGCATGGGATCACGGCCACCCGCGCACCGGGATCGCGGGTAGCGCCGCTGACGGTCTCCAAGACCTGCGCGGCCTGCCACGAGGCGGCGCCGGTCATCGAGGAGTTCGGCCTTGCGCCGCAGCGAGCCGGGACATTCTTCGAGAGCTTCCACGGTCTGGCAGTGAGAGGCGGGTCGCCTGTTGTGGCCAACTGCGCAAGCTGCCACGGAACCCACAACATCCGGCCTTCCTCTGATCCTCGCTCTACCGTCCACCCGACGAATCTCTCGCGTACCTGCGGGCAGTGCCACCGGGGCGCCGGCATGCAATTGGCGAGCGCCAGGATCCACGTTGCGCCAGGGTTCGGCGAGCATCCGTGGGTGGCCTTGGTCCGGCGGATCTACCTTGCAATGATCGTGGTCGTCATCGGCGGGATGGGGCTGCACAACGGGCTTGACTTCCTGGCGCATCTGCGAGAGCGTGGGCGGGCGAAGGGGCGGCAGGCGGACAGGTCCCGTGTACCGCTCGAGGTAGCGCACCGGCTCTTTGAGCGCTTTACGCTCAACGAGCGGATTCAACATATTACGCTGTTGGCGACGTTTACGACCTTAGTGATTACCGGCTTTGCCCTGAAGTTTCCTGAGTCGTGGTGGGCGCGGCCGCTGGTCTGGATCGAAAGCGGGTATACGATCCGCGCGTGGCTCCACCGGATTGCCGGTGCGCTGATGACGCTCGCGGCGGTGTACCATCTGGCGTATCTGTTCGGGACACTGCGTGGCCGCACCCAATTTCGGTTGATGCGACCCGGCCGTCTGGACGTACGCGAGGCGTGGGAGATGGTCGCCTTCAATCTTGGCCTGCGGCCATACCGGCCACATTTCCATCGCTTCACGTATGTGGAGAAGCTGGAATACTGGGCGGTGATGTGGGGAACGGTGGTGATGGCCGGCACCGGGTTTATCATGTGGTTTCAGACCGATGCGCTGAAGCGCTGGCCCCTTGTGGTGATTGAGCTGGCGACTGTCGTCCATTATTACGAGGCGTGGCTGGCTACGCTTGCCGTCCTGGTCTGGCATTTCTACAGCGTCATCTTCCGGCCGGATGTCTACCCTATGAGCCTGGTCTGGCTGACGGGAACGCTGACGGGTGAACAGATGGCTCAGGATCACGCCGCCGAATTGGAGGAGATACTCGCGGCGGAAGCCGCGCCACGCCCATTGCCGGCGGACGAGATGACGGAACCGCGGGACCGCCAGGATCATTAAGACAAGAGGAGCAGATGACCGAACTGCCGCCCACCCGACGCCGACGCATGCGCGTCTTCCTGCTGGCCGTGGGTGCCTGCGTCGTCGTTGGCGTTCTCGCGCTGGGCGGGCTCTATCGCCTCAGCTCGAGTCCGCTGCTGTGTAATTCATGCCATATCATGAAACCGTATGTTCAGGCCTGGAAGGCCTCCAAACACAATAACGTCACCTGTATCGATTGTCATTACCCTCCTGAGCTTCGCGGGACCATCTGGGTGAAATACCAGGCGTTGGCCCAGGTGGCGAAGTGGGCGACACAGACCTACAGCTCGAAGCCGTTTGCCGAAGTGGAGGATGCGAGCTGTCTTCGCTCGGGTTGTCACACGACCCGCCTGCTGGAGGGGAAGGTCACCTTCAAGCGTGGGATCATCTTTGACCATGGCCCTCATTTGAAAGAGGAGCGCCGGGGGCGGCAGCTCAGATGCACAAGCTGTCACTCCCAGATCGTGGTAGGCACACATATCGAGGTGACCACCACCACCTGTTACCTCTGCCACTTCAAGGGGATGAAAACCGCGCGGGAATTTCACCCCCTCGGCGGCTGTACCGTCTGTCATACGGCGCCCAAGGGCGATATCAAGCTGGGGACCATTGCCTTCAACCACGAGTCGATGGTGAAGCGGAACGTGGGATGCGAGAAGTGTCATCTGAACGTGGTTGAGGGAGATGGCCAGGCCCCGCGAGAGCGCTGCGTCACCTGTCACAATCAGCCGGAGAAGCTGCAACGGTATGCCGACACCCCATTCATACATGAGTTCCACGTGGCCGGTCATCACATAGAGTGTACCCGTTGTCATAGCGAGATCAGGCACACGCTCCCGCCGCCTATTGGCCTGTCTATGAGCGGGCTCTTGCAATGGTTAGCCGAACCGCCCAGTGTCGAGGCGGCCGAGACCAGCACCCAAGCCCAGCCGAAGCGCATGTTGCCGCTGCCGGAGTCCCACCCTGCCGTTCGGGATCGAGAGCTTGATTGTAAAGCCTGCCATCAGGCGACCCACCGCGGGGTCCTCGAGATGTATATCGGTATGGGGGGGAAGGGGACCCCGATGATCCCCGGCCACATGTTTCAGGTCAGAGTGGAATGCGTCGCGTGTCACGTAGAACCCGGAAAGAATCAGGCCTCGGAGAAATTTGCCGGGCGGACATTCAGACCATCCGAACGTGCCTGCCTGGGCTGCCACGGCGCGCGGTACAAGGGGATGCTGGAACGCTGGAACAAGACCATCGCGGCCATGCTTACGGCGGTCAATGCAAAACTCCTATCGGTCGAACAGGCATTACACTCGACCTATCGGACGCATCCTCAGTTCGCGAAGGCCTGGAAGTTCGCGACCGATGCCCGGCACAACGTGGAATTCGTCACGAATGGAAAGGGCGTGCACAACGTCTTTTTCGCTGCCGACCTGCTGAAGGTTGCGGACGGTTACCTGGACCAGTCGATGGCGACAATCGGGCAGCCGCCGCTGAGCGTTGCAGACGAGACCCTCGTTCGGGGAGGCTATTGCGCGGTGCTGTGTCACGACCAGGCAGGGGTCCGGGCGCCGGATGAGGTGGCGTTCGGGGTGGAGACGATCCCGCATGTTCGCCATGTGACCGACTTCGGTGTCACGTGTACGGCATGCCATTCGGCAGAGCGGCACAAGGCGGTAACCGCCACAAAGGCGACCTGCCTGGGCTGTCATCACCGCGCCGGCAACGATAACGAGCGGTGCATCGCGTGTCACAAGCTACAGAACGCCTTTTTTTCTGGTACTATTAGGACTGAGGCGGTCGAGCCGACTCCAAGCGGCCACGCGCAGTTTACGGATTGCGTGGGTTGCCACAACGTGCAGGCGAAACATACCAGACAGGCGGTGGCGGCGCGCTGTCTGGGTTGTCATGACACCACGTACCTGAAGGCGTTGGCGCAGTGGCGGAAGGAGATAGGCCAAGGTCAGGCAGAGGTCATGCGCCTCGTCAAGAAGGGGGAGTCCAGCCTGCGTCGAGCGTCCAACAACCCGAAGGCGCCTGAGGCGCGCCTGCTCCTCAAGGCGGCCAAAGCAGACCTTGATCTGGTCGTCAAGGCTGGGGGTGTTCATAATCCCGAGCTGGCACAGGCAGTCTTGGGCAAAGCGAAGGCATCGGCCGAGCGGGCCGTGAATCTCTTGGACCGGTAAATGTCTGAGTCAACATCAAGAACCGCCTGCCTGCGGCAGGCCGTGAAGATGGTTTGCGAAGGAGGTTGCGACTGATCGAGCCATGGCACACACAGTAAATACAGAGAACACTATGAAAGAGTCCCGATCGACCGGCAAGATACGCCTTGCCATCATGTTGAGCAGTACCTTGGCCGTAGGCTTTCTCCTCGGGTATCTGGCCTCCGCCTTTGTCCCGCTCGTTCCGCGGCCGCAATCTCCTGCCGCGTCGATGGCCGCTGCTCCCAGCCCAAAACTCTCACCCTCAGAGATCGATGCGGCCTTGAAGGCGGCCCACGCCTCGCTCGAGGCGGGCGACGTCCAGGCAGCGTGGGAGAAATATCACCAGATCCTGACCACCGATCCCAACCATGTCGAGGCCCTGACACATCTGGGCATTATCCTGATGGCGAGCAAGAGGCCTGATGAGGCCATCAAGCTGTATGACCGGGCGCTGCGTCTGAACCCCCAGTACGCCCATGCCCTATTCGATAAGGGGCAGGCCCTGAAAGAGAAGGGAGATGCGAAGGGGGCCGCTGAAGCGTACCAGCGGTTTCTCGCGCTCGTACCGCCGGACTCAGACGATGCCAAGCGGGTCAAAGGATGGATCGCCGAGTTGGCCCGATCCAACAAGGTTCAGCAGGGAAACGGCGAGACCAGCAGACAAGAGCGCTAACCAGACTCTCCCTTCGCGGAGACTACAGCGCCTGCGTGGCTCGGCATTCACTGATGGAGTGGTGGAGGAGGGATGGGACGGTCGGCGTGAAAATGGAAGAGCACATGCGGCCGCAGCTCACGGCGTGGGCGGTGCATCTGTTCACTGCTTGTGGCGCGGTCATCGGGGTCTGGTGCCTCGTCGCCATCCATCGGGGCGATTACCGGGGGGCGTTCTTCGGGATGGTGCTGGCCGTGGTATTTGATGCTGTGGATGGACCACTGGCGCGACTGGCTCGCGTCAAAGAGGTTCTGCCCCAATTTGACGGAACGAAGCTGGACGATATTGTTGATTATCTCAATTATGTCGTCGTCCCGATTGTATTCATGTACGACGCCAACCTGCTGCCGGCATCGGTCTCAGCCTTGATCCTGCCCTTTCCACTGCTTGCCAGCGCCTACCGTTTCTGTCACGTCTCTGCGAAGACGCCGGATCACTTTTTTACCGGATTCCCTTCATACTGGAACATCCTGGCCTTCTACTATTACATCGGCAGGAGTCCCCTCTGGTTCAATGCGGCCTTTACCCTCTTTGCAGCGACCATGGTGCTGGTACCGATCAGATATATCTATCCCAGCCGCACCCAAACTCTCCGCCCTCTAACTATCGGATTGGGTATTCTGTGGGTGGCGGTCCTCCTGATACTCCTCTGGCAGCTTCCCGATCCCTCGCCATCGCTAATCGCCTGGTCTTTGGTCTACCCGATCTACTATACCGCTCTCTCGTTTGCGTTGCATTGGCGCTTCCAGTCGGGAGAGTGACGGTTTTTCCTGCGGTGCCAGGGGTATGAGGGATGGAATGAGTGGCGCTTACTGGCCGGTTGTGGTGTGGTCCTTCCGTGTGGATCGGTCCACAAGATCAGATGGCGATTTAGACAGGTCGGTCAGCAGATCAGCATTGAGGGCGACCACACCTGCTCCAGGCTCAGCCATCGCGTAGAGTCCGACCTGCGGATCGGCGGGCTTTTTGAGGAGAAGCCGCTTCACGCCGCCTCCGTCATTCAGCTCGACGATCAGATCCGGACGCTCCAGGCCGTACCTGCGCTTGGCGTCCGGGCCGGAGTCGAGAAACGCATCCACGCGGGTGTCCTTAATCTTCCACAACAACTTTCCGATGACCGCGGCGTCCGCCTTGGCCGTGATCGGTTTCCGGATCTCCCACCCTT
>JAHFDH010000131.1 GCA_023249055.1 Candidatus Methylomirabilota bacterium | reverse complement strand
GGCCCGGCATCGTTCCACCGGTCACCGCCTGCACAGCTATGGGTGCGCCATCACTCACGATATTCGTGCACAGGAACTGCAGGAGGTCCATAAACGATACACGCAAGCGCGTCGTCGGGACAAGGAACTTACAGGGATCTTCTTCTCCGCCACCGGCTTTCACCTAACCGCTCGAAACTGGTTTTCGCGCCTGGATGCGTCTCCCAGGGGCGACTATCACCTGTTCGGGGTTGACAAAATATGCGCCCTGCTTCGACGCGCGAAGCTGGTCGCGTCCTCCGATCAAATCATCCATGCGCTCGAGAGTCGGGTCATGGCGCGGCTTGATGCAGGCAACTTGGTCGTTATGTCTGGAAGGTTCTACTGGCTGTTTCGAATCGAGACCAAGAAAGGCGCTGCTTATGCGATTCTCGACGCTTATGGATCACCGGTCTCACTTCGCGTAGGTTGTTCCCTCAAGCGCCTGGACGGCTCATTAAAGGGGAAGCGCCTGCTGAACCTTCAAGCCATGGAAAAGGTTCTCCTCGCTCTGGCCGAGGCCGGGCAGAAAGATATCGAGTTTCTATCGCGGGAAACGAAAGAGCCCGTGAGCGATCTTCGGGAGGTGATGCAGGAGCTTTTCGATGAGGGATTTGTGATCGCAGAGCCCGCCGGGCAGCCGCGCTGGCGGCGTAATCGCTATTCTATCAAGCCTCATTTCGATATCTTCCTCAGTCTAGCCCGCCAGTTTCTCGACGGCGCTCACCGTTTCAAGTTTCTTCGCTCCAACTTTGCCGTCCAAATGTTGGTGGCCGGTCTGCGTCCCTATTTGGAAAAACGATTTCACCTGAAGCTCTCTGAGGAGGAGCGGTCCTGGCTTCCAAGGTTCCTGGCGGTCTCCCCCGCCGCCCTTTCTTACGCCCTTTTTGCCCCTACCGACGAGTTTATCACAATCTCACAGGAGCTGGAACACAGTTCGCTGCCCGGTCTGGAGAAGGAGCGACTCCGCAATCAACACCTGAGCAAACTCTATTCTAACCTGCTTCTCCGATACGCAAACGACGTGCAGGATAGCCGGTTTGATGAGGTGCTCCGACTTAAAGGGATACGAGGCCACCTGTATCGGATTACCGCCAAGGCGGCTAGCGCTGAGGAGCTATTTTTCTCCGTGAAGGGTGAATCGTACCTGACGCTCGCCGTTCCGCCGACCGCTGAGATGACCTCTCAGAAGGGGCTCGGACATCAAAACTCTCTCAATGGCGAAACGCTATTGTGTAACGCCAAGGCTCTGATGCACATACGGGAGTTCGACTATGCCGTCGAGCTGTTCGATCGCGCGATCAAAGACCTGAAGGACCCGAGTAAGCTCCTGGAAGCATGGCACTGCAAGGGGACTTGCCTCTCCGGCCAAAAGCGGTACTCCGCTGCCATTACCTGCCTCAATGAGGCGCTGCGCTACGACAGCAATTACAAGGAGGCGTGGCTTCATAAGGCGGCCTGCCTCAGGGGATTAGGCGACAGCGGCGGAGCCGCTCATTGCGCAAGGCGAGCCCTGGAGATCGATCCGACCTACGAAGAAGCGCGAGACTTCTTAAAAAGCACGTAGGCTATACCGCATCTAACCTATCATGCCGACACCGGCACGCGCCGACTGGCCCATGAGGAGATCACATGCAGGGGCATCCGCAAATTATTGAGCTGTTGAACAACGTCCTTCGGATGGAACTCACGGGGATTAATCAGTACTTTTTGCACTCTAAAATGTGTGACAGTTGGGGGTATCAGGTCCTGGCGAAAGCGATCCTCGATGAATCGATTGATGAGATGAAACATGCCGACAAGGTCATCGAGCGCATCCTATTCCTTGACGGGCGTCCAAATCTGTCGAGCGCTGACCGGATTAACATCGGCAGTAATGTCCGACAACAGTTGGAAAACGATCTCGCGCTGGAGAGGGCGGCGCTCCAAATCCTGAATCCCGGCGTCAAGCTATGCGCCGAACTTCAGGATACCGGAAGCCGGGAACTGTTGGAGCGCATCACCGTCGATGAAGAACGTCATATCGGTTGGATTGAGGCGCAACTCCATAAGATCAGCGAGCTGGGATATGAACACTACCTGGCGGAGCAAATCTACGAAAAGGGTTAAGAATCTTGCGATCTACCGAATCCAAACTAAAACTTGTAGTTCAACTGGGCAGTGATAACGTCTACATGATTGTTGTAGTTGCCCCGTAAGGTTCCCGCACCGCTGGCTGTATCGTTGATCGACGCGTCCTTGACGAACAGGTGGGCGTAGGCGAAGTCCAGAGAGCTTGCTGCAGATATTTTGACGTTCGTCCCAAACGAGAGCCACACGCGATCCTCGTCGGGGATGCGCGGAGTGCGGAACGTATCCTTCACGGGAGTCGGGTCGTAGGCCCAACCGGCGCGCAGCTTCCAGACGTCGGTCGCCTGATAATTGACGGCCAGTGCGACGCGAACGGTGTCGTGCCAATTCTCCTTGGTGACGCTGTCCGGCGCGCCATTACTGAAGTGTACCCGCAGCTCATCAAAGCGACTCCAGTTAGTCCACGTGACATCCCCCAGCAGCGACCACTTCGGAGTGATCTCGGTGACGGCGCTCACAGAGAGTGTTTCCGGCAATGTGACGCGTGCCTTGGCGCTGGTGTTGGTGGTGGCAGGCGTCGAGGTGAGCAGGGCAAACGGGCCAGGCAAATTCGGCGTAGTGAAGTGCGCATCGCCGCTGATGACGTGAGTGATCTTGGAGCGATACGCAACGCCTACACGCGTCGACGGGACGACTTGGAATAACGCGCCCAGGCTATAGCCGAACCCCCAGTCCTCGCCTTCCACCTTGGCCCTGCCGTCTTTCGTCTGAGGCAGGATCCCTGCGGCGGTACAGGCGGCCGGCCCGAACCCTGAGCCGAAACAGGCTGCGCCAAAATCGATCGCCTTTGTCAGCTCGGCCTTCGCCCACTCTGCAATAAACCCGACCCCCAGCGAGAGCCTGTCGTTGACCTTGAACGCCAGCGCCGGTGTCATGCTGATCGTCTTCAGCTCCGACTTAATCGCGTGGTAACGCCCGACCCAGTCGTTGTCGTACTCGGTCTTTAACCCGAACGGGGCGTTGAACCCCGCGCCGAACTTCAGCCGCGGCGTCACATCCATGGCGTAAAAACCGGCCGGTACGAATCCCCAGCTCCCGGCGTCGCCGCCGTCGCCGCCGGTCAGCGGAATCGATGGTATCGCGGACGTGGAACCTGAGTTAGAAAAGTTAGCCGACGGGCCGACGCCAGAAGCCACCAGTGAAAGCTGGCGACCTTCCAGGCGGGTGAGGCCGGCGGGATTGTAAAATACCGTGGTCGCGTCTTCGGCGAGCGCGGCGCTTCCCGCCTGGGCGTTACCTACTGCCGCTGCACCGCTCTCCACGAACAGGGAAAACCCTCCGGCAACTGCGGTGCCCGCGGCCAGCGCTTGAGTCAGACCGACAATCGCGAACGCCATCGCACTCCACGAACAGCCACTTTTTCTCATCACGCGTCCTCGATTTAGCCTACAAGACGTCAGTTATATTACGTAAGATGCTATGGCGTGTAACTATATCATTCGATGGCGAACATCGTCTAGATATTTTTTGCTCCCCACCTCACAAAAAAGGATAGGACTAACGAAACCGAAAGGCCTGGATCTCGTTTTTGGTGCTCCAGCCCAATTTCCCACTCTTCACAACGAGCGCGAGGAGACGACGTCCAAGCCCTTCTCCAAGATCTGCAACAGCGTAATCGGCTAGCGCTCCGTCAGTTATGGGCATCTGTCGCACCTCATGAAATCCGACGCCATCCCATGTCAGGACGAGCAAGCTGATCGCCTTGCTTCCAGGCCACCGCCCGAATAGTCGAGCTTCAGCCTCCTCTTCTCGCCCCAGGATGATGTGAGGTCTCGCTCCATCTCTTTCCTTATCAATCAGAATTCGAGGATCCACTCGGTTCTTTGGGGCCATCGCCTCTTCAGCGACCTTGTAGCTACCGATAAGATTTCCGATTTGCGAACCGACTTCGAGCGTCGCCCCTCCTTTGAAAGTCAGCAACCGCACGACTCCATCCCCGTTCAGATCGGCCATTGTGAATTCCAGCAATGAGAGACCAGACGGGACATCGAGAACCGGTCCTACCTGGAGGTTCCGCCCGTCCCACGTGTACTGGTGAATCGGTTTTGTGGTGCGATCCCCTGGCATCACCGCCTGGCCAAAGAGTCTCACTGTTTTTCCATCGAGCGACAGAGGCCGAAGGACAAGGTCCGGCATCTCCGCGATCAGCCTGAGCTTGCCGTCCGCCCACTGAAAGACCATTGCGCGAACATGACCTTCGCGCGACAGCGTCATAATGACCTCGGCCCCTCCGTCGCCGGTCACGTCCACCGCCTCCAGCGTCGCCACGGTCTCTTTCCCGTCCAACGGATAGTCCGCAAGCGATCTGAGGCGGGAACCATCAAATCGAAAGGCAAGAAGCCGATCGGCCGCCGCTGCAAGCAGCTCGCTCTTCCCGTCACCGTCCAGATCTGCGACGCTCATAGCCGTCAGGGAGCCGTCAAGTGCCGGCTCGAATACAACGGGCACTGAGAATTCTGGCGACATGGAGGCGACCGGCAACCTCCTGGATGCTGGAGGATGTGCGGTGGCCGGCTTGCTGGCCTGCGATGGCGTCACCGCGGTCGATTGAGCGGCCGGAGCCGGCTGACGCTCGCGGGACGGCTTTTCTGGAGCCCTGGCGCCAGGCTGCACCTGCGCACTGGCAAGGACAACCGAGTGCCCGGTTAGCGTCGAATAGGCCTGGACATTGAGGGACACTCCATCCGCTGAGGACATCAGGCGACTCAGCAGGAGAACTTGGATCTTCCCCCTGTCAGCCAGTTGCTTAAGGATTTTCGGATCCGCCAATTCCGTGGCCCCGAGCTCCCTATCGGCCAGCAACATGGAGCGCAACTGTCGGTCCTCAACCAGCTCGAATCGTCCTGTCCGCACCAGGGCGGCGGCCAGATCCTTCGTCATCAATCGTGCGCTGCCTCCGCCGACCTCTTCAACATCGACATTGGGAAACGCCACGATCATCCGCGCCATGGAGACCCTTACCCGATCACCCTTACGAAACACAGCCTTCTCGGCCTTCTTGATCGCGGTAGCCTCGGCATAGCGCTCGTGAACGTGAAGAACGCGAACCATGCCGAGATCCTTGTCCATTCTTCCCAAGATCTCGCCTGTAAGCGGGTGTTTAAACTCTTCCCCCTCGCGGAATACATCGAGCTCCATTCCCTGGACAACACCTTCTGCCATCCCACGATCTATCAGAATCAGGTCTCCCTCAAAGCCGATAACAAGACCCTCGACGCGCGGAAAGGCGGCGACAAGTCGTTCGGCCGTAACCCTGGCGGCTTCAGCAAACCCGCCCTGCTGATCTCTCGCTGAAGGAGCGCTTTTACCTCGGGCAGGAGTTCGCTCGTCACCCAGAGCTATCCCGCGTGGTGAGACGATGAGCAATACAGAAGAAAGCAGAATAACAAGGGGGATGATGCGAGCGACGAGAACCGACGGAACAGATCGTCTGCAACCCATAGCGATCCTCCTGTGGCTAGGCTCTACTGGGTTGCTCAGCCAGCT